>CAZIRH010000051.1:0-16904 GCA_964541065.1 uncultured Solibacteraceae bacterium | reverse complement strand
TGGCGCGGCTGATGCGCGAGGTGAGCCGCGAGTTCCAGAAGATCCAGTTCGAGGCCCTCAAGAAGGATTTCCCCGCCATCGTGGCCGGCTCTCCCGAGGAGGCCATCACCGCGCCGGCCGAGGCCGCTGCGCCGGGCGAGAGGCCGCGGGCCGCCGCGGGCAAGACCCCCAATCTCGATCAGTTCACGGTCAACCTCACCGAACGCGCCAAAGGCGGCAAGATCGACCCCGTGCTGGGCCGCGACTTCGAGATCCGGCAGATCATCGACATCCTGATGCGCCGCCGTCAGAACAATCCCATCCTCACCGGGGAAGCCGGGGTAGGGAAGACCGCGGTGGTCGAGGGCTTTGCCATACGGGTGGCCAAAGGCGACGTGCCGCCGCCGCTTCAGAACGTCATCATCCGCTCGCTGGACCTGGCGCTGCTTCAGGCCGGCGCCGGCATCAAGGGCGAATTCGAGAACCGGCTCAAGGGCCTGATCGAGGAGGTCAAGGCCTCGCCCATCCCCATCATTCTTTTCATCGACGAAGCGCACACCATGATCGGCGCCGGCGGGCAGGCCGGAGGAAGCGACGCCGCCAACCTGCTCAAGCCCGCCCTGGCGCGCGGGGAGCTGCGAACGATCGCCGCCACCACCTGGAGCGAGTACAAGAAGTACTTCGAGAAGGACGCCGCGCTGGCGCGCCGCTTCCAGGTCGTGAAAGTGGACGAACCCTCCGAACGCCAGTGCATGGTCATGCTGCGCGGCATCGTGCCGGCGCTCGAGAAGCACCACACCGTGCGCATCCTGGACGAGGGGATTTCCGCGGCCGTGCGCTTCTCCCACCGCTACCTGGCCGGGCGCCAGCTTCCCGACAAGGCCGTCAGCGTGCTGGATACCGCCTGCGCCCGCCTGGCCTTGGGGCAGAGCGCAACACCGGCGGCCATTGAGGACGTTGTTCGCCAGATCGACGACCTGGCGGTGCAGACGCGCATCCTTGAGCGCGAGCAGGCCGTGGGCGCCGACCACAGCGAGCGCCTGGCCGGGATCGCCGCCCAGAAGGCCGAGCTGGAGGCCCGCCTGGCGGCCCTGCGCGAGCGTTTCGAAAAGGAGAGCGGCCTGGTGGCCCGCATCCGCGAGTTGCGCCAGCAACTCGAGGCCACGCCCCTGCCGCCGCTTGAAGCCGGGGCGGAAGCCCCCGCCGCCGGCCCCGGTGGCCAGCGCACCGAACTGGACCAGTTCAACGCCGAACTCGAAGCCCTCCAGGGCGACGCGCCGCTGATCCGCGTCTGCGTGGATGGCCAGATCGTCAGCGAGGTGATCTCCGCCTGGACCGGGATCCCCGTGGGCAAGATGCTCAAGGACGAGATCTCCACCGTGCTCGACCTGCCCAAGTTCCTGGGCCAGCGCGTCATCGGGCAGGATCACGCCCTGGAGATGATCTCGGAGCGCATCCTGGCCTCGCGCGCCAGCCTCGAAGACCCCAACAAGCCGGTGGGCGTGTTCCTGCTGATCGGGCCCAGCGGCGTCGGCAAGACCGAGACCGCGCTGGCGCTCTCCGACCAGCTCTACGGCGGCGAGCGCAACATCATCACCATCAACATGTCGGAGTTCCAGGAGCCGCACACGGTCTCGACCCTGAAGGGTTCGCCTCCCGGCTACGTGGGTTACGGCGAGGGCGGCGTGCTCACCGAGGCCGTCCGGCGCCGGCCGTACTCGGTGGTGCTGTTGGACGAGGTCGAGAAGGCCCACCCCGACGTGCTCGAGCTCTTCTACCAGGTCTTCGACAAAGGCATGATGGAGGACGGCGAGGGGCGCGAGATCGACTTCAAGCACAACATCATCATCCTGACCACCAACGCCGCCACCGACGCCATGATGAAGCTGTGCGTGGACCCGGAGACGCTGCCCACGCCGGAGGGCATCGTGCGGGCCCTCAAGCCCGAGCTGAATAAGATTTTCAAGCCAGCCTTCCTGGGCCGCCTGGTCGTCATCCCCTACTACCCCATCCGGGATGAGGCCATGAAGAAGATCATCGTGCTGAAGCTGGGGAAGATCCGCCGCCGCTTGCAGGAGAACCACAAGATCGAACTGCTGTACGATCAGGCGCTGGTGGACGAAGTGGCGCGGCGGTGCACGGAGGTGGAAAGCGGCGCGCGCAACGTGGACAACATCCTGACCAACACGCTGCTGCCGGAGATCTCCCGCCGGCTGCTGTCCTTGATGGCGGCTGGGGAGAAACTGAACTCGATCCACGTCGGCGTGGCCGCCGACGGTGCGTTTGTTTACAGCTAGACACAGGCCCGAATGCCTGTGCCACAGTGGAACAGGCATTCCTGCCTGTTTGGGCCAAAGCTATGCCCTTTACGCAAGAGGGTCGCATCATCAAGATTGACACCCCCCTGGGCGAGGATGTCCTGCTGCTCCAGGGCTTCACCGGGCAGGAAGGCCTGTCGCGGCTCTTCAGCCTCGAGCTGGAGCTGCTCTCGGAAGTCAACTCCGCCATCTCGGCCCAGGACATCCTGGGGCAGCCCGCCACCATCACCATCGCTCTGCCGGGCCGCAAGAAGCGCTACCTCAACGGCTTCATCGGCAGCTTCTCGCAGAGCGGGCGCGATCCGCGCTTCACTTACTATGAGGCCCGGCTCGTGCCCTGGCTGTGGTTCCTGGGCCGCATCGCGGACTGCCGCATCTTTCAGAACGTGTCGGTTCCCGACATCCTCGCCCAGCTCTTCCAGGAGCTGAACTTCAAGGACTTTCGCAACGCGCTCCAGGGCAGCTACCAGCCCCGCGAGTACTGCGTGCAGTATCGCGAGACTACGCTCCACTTCGTCTGCCGGCTGATGGAGCAGTACGGCATCTCGTATTTCTTCGAGCACGACAAGGACAAACACACCCTGGTGCTGGCGGACTCCCCCGACACGTATCCCACCTGCCCGGAACAGGCCCGGGTGCGCTTCGCGCCCCTGGAAGCGGGGCTGGAGGACGAGGACAACATCTCCCAATGGGGCGTGAGCTACGATCTGCGGTCCGGCAAGTACGCCCTCACCGACTACAACTTCGAGACTCCGGCCACGGATCTTTCCGCGGGCGTCTCCAGCACCGTGAGCGTGGGCGGAAACCAGCGGCTGGAGCTCTACGACTACCCTGGCGAGTATCTGACGCGCTCCGACGGCGAGGGTCTGGCCCGGCTCCGCATGGAGGAGGAGGAGGCCGCGCACGTCGTGGCCCGCGGCGTGAGCAACTGCCGCGGCTTCGTCTCCGGCCACCGTTTCACGCTTACGGATCACTATCGCCGCGACTGGAACCAGGCCTGGGTGCTGGCCGAAATCCTGCACACGGCCACCGTGGGAGAGAGCTACCGCGGCGAGCAGGCCGGCGTGGGCGAGAACTACTCGAACCGGTTCGCCTCGATCCCGGCCTCGGTTCCCTTCCGGCCGCCCCGCCTGACGCCGCGCCCCGTGGTGCAGGGTCCGCAGACCGCGGTAGTGGTGGGCAAGCAGGGCGAAGAGATCTGGGTCGATAAGTTCGGCCGCGTCAAGGTGCAGTTCCACTGGGACCGCGCCAGCCAGGCCAACGAGACGTCCTCCTGCTGGATCCGCGTTTCGCAGCTCTGGGCCGGCAAGAACTGGGGCGCTATGTGGATCCCCCGCATCGGCCAGGAGGTCATCGTGGACTTCCTGGAGGGCGACCCCGACCAGCCCATCATCACCGGGCGCGTTTACAACGCCGTCGAGATGCCGCCCTACGCGCTGCCCGGCGAGCAGACCAAGAGCACCATCAAGTCCTACAGCTCGAAGGGCGGCGGCGGCTTCAACGAGATCCGCTTCGAGGACAAGAAGGGCTCCGAGCAGATCTTCATCCACGCCCAGGGCCGCCAGGACGTGCGGGTTCGCGGAAGCTGCTTCGAGACCATCGGCGGCGAGCGCCACCTGATCATCAAGAAGGACCAGTTCGAGCTGGTCGAGGGCGACCAGCACCTGCACGTCAAGGGCGACCAGAACGAGAAGGTGGATGGCACGGCCTCGCTCACCGTCGGCACGGACGTCCAGCAGAAGGTGGGCCTGAAGCACGCCCTGGAGGCCGGCCAGGAGATCCACCTCAAAGCCGGCATGAAGGTGGTCATCGAGGCGGGCATGCAGCTCACCCTCAAGGGCTCCGGGGGCTTCGTGGACATCGGCCCGGCGGGCGTGACCATCCAGGGGACTCTGGTGAACATCAACAGCGGCGGCGCGGCCGGCGCCGGCTCCGGCTCCAGCCCCGATGCGCCCAAGGATCCCAAAGAGGCCGACTCCGGGCGGCCCGGCGAGGCTTCCCAGCCGCCGCCTCGGCGCACGCGCCCCAAGCCGGCCTCCTACAGCCCCGCGGCCCTGGTCATGAAGGAAGCCGCGCAGAACGGAACGCCGTTCTGCCCCACTTGACCGCAGCAATAGCCGGCCCGGGAGGCCGCAAGGACCACAGGATGAAGCAGATCGTCGAGGCCGTCAGTCACGAGCTTTTCGGCGAAGAGGGCTGCCAGGTTTTCGCCGTCCTGGACGGCGCGTCGGTGCCGGACTTGCTCGACCAGCTCGACGAGTGCCAGCCCGAGCACCAGTGCCTCTACCGCGGCGAGCTGAAGCCTGACATCGCGGAGGTGGCGCCCTACCTGGTGCGTCTGGAAGCCGGCACGGAGTTCACCGAGTTGGTGCTCGAACAGGGCTGGGGTCACCACTGGGGCATCTTCGCGCTGGCCCAGGCCGACTTCCGCGAGATGCGCCGCCACCTCCGCACGCTCTTGATGGTCTACGATCCCAACGGCAAGCCCCTGCTGTTCCGCTACTACGATCCGCGGGTGTTGCGCGCCTACCTGCCCACCTGCAACGCCCAGGAGTTGAAGACCGTCTTCGGCCCCATCGCCGGCTACTTGGCCGAAGACGAGGATCCCGCCACGCTGCTGCGCTTTCAGGTCAGCGCCGGCCAACTGGTCCAGCAGAAGAAGCCGCTGGCCTCAAAGGAGGACTGAGATGCCCCCCGCCGCCCGAATAAGCGACATGCACACTTGCCCGTTGTTCGACGGCCCGAAGCCGCACGTGGGCGGACCCATCACCACGGGCTTTCCCACGGTTATGATCGGCTTCATGCCCGCCGCGCGCGTCAGCGACATGGCCACCTGCGTCGGCCCGCCGGATACCATCGCCCTCGGCTCCATGACGGTCTACATCGGCAACATGCAGGCCGCGCGCATCGGCGACCTCACCGTACACGGTGGCATGATCGTCATGGGCTGCCCCACCGTGATCATCGGTGGCTGACGGGCGTGCCTGCATGCGTATTCGGGCAGCCACCGCGGCGGACCTCGAGCCACTGGTAAAGATGGGCGCGCGCATGCATGCCGAAGGCGCTTATGCCTTTCTGCCCTATGATCGGGAGAAACTCCGCCGGCTGGGCGTGCACTTCCTCGAACATCCCGAAACACACTGTGTGCTGGTGGCCGAGGAAGCCGGCGCGGTGGCCGGGATGCTGGGCGGCTACCTGACCGACTACTACTTCTGCGACCAGAAGCTGGCTTGCGACATGTTCTTCTTCGTGGATCGCCCGCACCGTTTGACCTCGGCGGCCGCCCGCCTGATCGCCGCGTTCCGCGAGTGGGCGGCGGCCCGGGGCGCGCGCGAGCTGTGCCTGGCCACCTCGCTCGGCGTCAACACGGAGAAAATTGCACGCTTCTACGAAGGCTTGGGTCTGACTTGCGTGGGCGGCGTCTACAAGCAGCGGCTCGGCCCCTGAGCCGCGCGGAGCAATCGTCATGCTGGTGATCAGACCGGAACAAATGGAGGCCTTCGAGCAGGCCGCACTGCGCAACTTCGAGCAGCGCGCGGCCGAGCACCTCCGAGAGACTTTTCCCAAGCACGCGCGCTTTCTGGGGGAAGGCGGCGTGCGCGACGTGGTGCGCCACGGGCTGGAGAAGGCGCGCGGCTACGGGTTCTCGAGCGAACGCGGCTTCCTCCTGTACCTCGAACTGATGCTGCTCGTGGGCGGCGGCTTCGATGAGGACCCGCAGTTGCCCTGGGCGGCGCAGGTTCTTTCCTCCCAGTCCTCGGCCGAACCCGAGCGCCTGGAGGCGTTACGCGCCCGCGCCGCCGAGTATTTCGAGCGCGTGGCCGGAGCCAAGGGCGAGCACATTGACCGGGCCCTCGAGAAGCTGCGCCAGACCCCGGTGGAGGGCTTTCGCCAGTCCGGCGGCAGCGACTTTGCCACCTACATGCGCACCCGCCTTCAGATGCTGTACCCGGAGAAGTGCGCCGGTCTGGGCGAGGAGGGCGTGCGCGCCCTCATCCGCCAGGGAGTCGAGTTCGCCCGCAGCCACCGCCTCACCACCGAACGGGGCGTGGTGACCTCCACCGTGCTGATGTTCTTCCTGGGCAGCGGCTTTGCCAGCGACCCCCAGTTCCCCTGGGCCGCGGCCATCCTGGATGACCCGGCGCTCACCGATCCGCCCGCCCGCGCGGACCGCCTCTACGCCGCCGCCAAAGACTTCCTGGAGCGGTGGCTGGCATGAATCGGGGACAATGAGGGACTGACCATGTGTGGCTCGGGAGGTTCCCCGCCGTCCGGCGCCGGCGGCACTGGGCAACCAGGCTCGACGGCCACTTGTCCGCCGCGCCCGCGCCAGGATGTCACCTATGTGCTGGAGGGCCGCTGGCTCACCACCGAGGCCTACTGCGGCGACAGCGCCCGCCTCGAAGTCACCGTCACCCCGTTGCCGCCCGACGGTGAGGTGAGCGTCGAGATCCTGCATCCCTCGACCGGGGCCGGGGTGCAGACGCTCACCGGACAGATGCGCTCCGGGCGCATGGAGACTTCCTGGGTGGCCAAAGCGCAGACCCGCGCCTGGCGCGACGACCAGATCCGTTTCCGCGCCACGGCCTCCAGCGTGGGCGCGACCGGAACATCCAGCAACCAGTTCCGTTTCCGCCGCCGCCCCCTGGCCGGCTGGACCACCGTGGATACGACCCGCCCTGTGCCCGCCACCTGCGGGGCTACCCCGAAAAAGGTGCTCTATGACGCGAAACTCGAAGGCGCCAAGGTTCGCATCAAGCTCAAGCTGCGGGCCACCAGCACCGCGCTCAGCGCCGACGACCTGACCCGGTTCAAGACTCAGGCCAAGGAGAACATCGAAAGCGTCTGGAACGACGGCTTCCGGCGCAGGCGGTTCCACCGGCAACACTGCCAGCGCCACGCTGACTGCGACTGCGAGTTCGACTGCTGCAAGGCCGAGTTCCGGCTGGACGCCGAGTTCGTCGAGACCGGAGATCAATGGCTCATCAAGGTGGTCGCCCAGGCGCCCCCGGACCAGCCATCGATTGGCAGTTGGGTGCGGTACAACGACAGCGAGTGGGCCTTCCCGGCGGGCTCGCCGGCCAGCGAGTACGCGCACGAGGCCGGGCACACCATGGGCCAGTACGATGAGTATGTCACCTCGTGCAACGATCCGTCGGGGACGCAGCCCGCTCCGCCCCCGGCAGGCGAGGAGAACCTGATGTCGCATGCCGACAACACCACGCTGCTGAACCGGCACTACCGCTGGGCGAAGAGCTTCCTGAATGACCATTCCGATGGCGACCCTTATGACATCATCCCGGTGGGGTCGTGAGCATGGCCTGTGGCGCCGCCGCTGGCTCCAGTTGGCGGCAGCGAGTTTGGCCGGCTGCGCGCCGGCCCAGAGGACTGAGATGCGATTTGACGTTCTGACCTACAGCGTGAGCGACATGCGGGAAGCGCCGCAGTTGCTCACTCTCAAGGCCGACGGCCAGGCTACCTACCTGCTGCGGACCAACGAGCGCCTGGCCGAGCGGCCGGGCATCGGCTTGTACGAGGCCGCCTTCGATGCCGCCGGTGTCGCCGCCGTGGCCGACATGCTGGACCGCGGGCCTTTCGCCGCGCTTCCCGACCACTTCGGCAGAATCCCGGAGAGTGCCCCCACCCGCACCGTGCGGGTCCGCAACCCGGCCGGCGAGGTGGCCAAGCAGGTCAGCCCCGCGGACCCCATCGACCCCAGGCTCCAGCAGGTCCTCTCCTACCTGGACGGCCTCGTGGCCCAGGTCATGAAGCATCCCCGCCGGGTGCTGCGCGCCGCGCTGGCCCCGCCGGTCGCCTCCGGCGAAACGCTTCTCGCCGAACTCGAGTTCTCGAACGCCGGGCGCGAAGCGCTCGTCTTCCGCTCGCCGCTCGACGTTGCCGGCCAAGGCAAGGGCTGGCTCCGCGTCGAGGCCTGGCCCGCGGTCGCGCGGCCGGGATCGCTCTGGGCGGAACAGAAGGTCTTCGTCGTGCCCACCTTGGTTGAACCCGTCGGCCCGGCCATTCCTCCTGCCGCCACGCTGGTGCTGGCTCCCGGCAGCTCGATGCGCTTCCGCCTGCGCGGGCCGTTCGCGGCCCCGCCGGGGCGCTACGAAGCCCGCGGCTCCTACTGCAACTTCCTCGAGAAGTACGGCGACGCCACGCTCATCCTGGGTCACCTGCTGACGCCCAAAGTGGAATTCTCGCGCTGAGGTTCAGGCGGACTTAGCCGGTGCGCGCCCGGGGCCGGGAGGCTCTTCGGGTGGATTCGCCGGCACCGAGACCTGCAAGCGCACCAACCGCAGAAACAGCCCGCGCACGTGGGCGAAGCTGCGCTCCTGCGGCCACGACAGGGCCGCGTTCAGCTCTTCGGCAATGCGGCCGATGGGGGTCTGGCCATTGAACCGGTTGAACACGAACAGGTTGGCCTCGTCGGCGGCAAACAGCGGCACCGGGGCTTCCGCGCCGGGCAGGCGTGCGCTAACCTGATCCTGGCCCGGGATGATCTCGACGCCCGGGCACACTTGCGGCTTCAATCGCGCCAGCGCCTCCGCGGGCAACTCCGACAGGTCCGCGAGCCGGGCCTGCGGCCTGCCTGCGGCCTCTTCCAGCCACACGATCGTCTCGCGGGCGAAGCTGCGAAAAAAACCTCGCCGGCCACCGCTTCTGGACGCCATGGTGCTCGTTCATTGTACCAGTCGCCCCCGTAGCGTCCGTCATGCCCGTTTCCCGACCGCGTGATACCATGGAAGTGAAGCCGCGCCTGCCCTGGCCCTCGTGATGTCTCCTCATCCCCACGGCTCGCGAGCGACGGTCCTGCTGACCTCCGTGTTCGGTCCCTATTCCCAGGACGATGAATTCGGCAGCCGGGCCATCAACCCCATGGAGCTGTACCACAACCAGGTCACGCGGGCGCAGGGGGCGTTTTCGCTGCGCATGTTCCACCGCTCGTGGGGGATCAAGTTCATCCAGGAGAACATTTCCGCGCCCTGTACGCTGCTGGATTTCCCCACGCGCGAGGAGTTCGCCCGCGAAGTCAGCCGCCACCGCTACGACATCGTCGGCATCTCCGCGATCATGGTCAACCTGGGCAAGGTGAAGGAGATGTGCCGGATGGTTCGCGCGCTGTCGCCCCAGTCGGTGATCGTGGTGGGCGGGCACGTCGCGGCGCTGCCGGACCTGAAGGAAACCGTCGGCGCGGACCACGTCGTGCAGGGCGAGGGCGTCTCCTGGATGCGGCGCTACCTCGGCGAGGATGCCGGCGCCCCCATCCGCCATCCGAACATCGTCTCGGGATACGGCCTGCGCGTGCTGGGAATCTCCGGACCGGAGCGCAGAGGCTCCACGGCCGCGACCATCATCCCCTCGGTGGGCTGCCCCATGGGGTGCAACTTCTGCACCACCTCGGCCTTTTTCGGCGGCAAGGGCCGGTTCGTGGACTTCTTCAAGAACGGCCGGGACCTCTTTGAGGCGATGTGCCAGGCCGAGCAGGCCCTGGGCGTGCGCTCGTTCTTCATGATGGATGAGAACTTCCTGCTCCACAGGCAGCGCGCCCTGGAGCTGCTCGAACTCATGAAGCGCGAGGACAAGAGCTGGGAACTGTACGTGTTCGCCTCGGCCAACGCGATTTCGAGCTACACCATCGCCGAGCTGGTGGAACTGGGTGTGTCCTGGATCTGGCTGGGGCTGGAGTCCCCCCGCTCGCGCTACGCGAAACTCCAGGGGGTGGACACGCTCGAACTGAGTGGCCAGTTGCGCGCGCACGGCATCAAGCTGCTCGGCTCCACCATCATCGGCCTCGAACACCACACGCCGGAGAACATCGGCGGGGAAATCGAACACGCCATCGCCCATCAGACCGATTTTCACCAGTTCATGCTGTATACTCCGGCGCCCGGCACTCCGCTCTACGAGGAGATGGCCGAACAGGGCCGCCTGCTTCAGGACGTGGACGTGGCGGACATGCACGGCCAGTACAAGTTCAACTTCCGGCACCAGGCGATCTCGCGGGACGAGTCCAAACGCCTGCTGGATGCGGCCTTCGTGCGGGACCTGGAAGTGAACGGACCGAGCCTGTACCGCATCTGCCGGACCATGTTACAGGGCTGGCAGCGTTACAAGAGCCACTGTGACGAGCGCGTGCGACGGCGCTTCGAGCGCGAGGCGAAGAAGCTGAGGGGCGCCTACGCGGCCGTGTTGTGGGCCATGGAACACCAGCTCCGTGCCACCAACCAGGCGATCGCCGAGCAGGTCTCCGCCTTGCGCCGCGAGATCTCTCGCGAGTTTGGCGTCCTCAGCCAGGCCAGCGCGAGCCTGTTCGGACCGGTTGTGCTGTGGGCCTCCCGGCGGGAGGAGAGGCGCCTGCGCGAGGGCTGGACCTACGAGCCTCAGACCGTTATCGAGCGCCGCAACTGGCCGTCGGGCTGAGGGGAGGTTTTCCCGGGAGCTGCACTGATGCGAACATCTGAAATCACCAGACGAGCGTTCATGGGTTCGGTGGCCGCGGTCGGTCTGAGCGCGGCCGACGAGGGCTGGGTGGACCTGTTCAACGGGCGGGACCTGGAGGGTTGGCGTCCCAACGAGAACAAGAACTCCTGGAAGGTCGTGGACGGCCAGCTTTCCGCGGACGGGCCCAGGTCCCACCTGTTCTATGTGGGCCCGGTGCGCGGCGGGGACTTCCGCAACTTCGAGCTGGAAGCGGAAGTCATCACTCGCCCCGGCTGCAACTCGGGCATTTACTTCCACGCCGCCTACCAGGAGACCGGCTGGCCGCAGAAAGGCCTCGAGATCCAGATCAACAACACGGCTGGCGGTGAGGGCAGCTACCGCGAAAGGAAGAAGACCGGCTCCCTGTATTCCATCCGCAACATCTACAAGCAGCTCTTCCCGGATCTGGAGTGGCTCAAGATCCGCCTGGCCGTGCGGGGCAAGAACGTGCAGGTGCGAGTCAACGACATGCTGCTGGTGGACTTCCACGAGGCTACCCCGCCTGTTATCGCCGAAGGCTCGGAGCGCGGACGGATCCTGGATCACGGCATGTTCGCCTTGCAGTGTCACGACGCGGGCTCGAAAGCGCGCTTCCGCGGCATCCGGGTCCGGCCGCTTCCGGACGAGCTCGCGGAGGCTGAGAGCGCGGCGCCCGCAGTGGACGACGTGTACCGCCCAATCATGACGCTCGGCGCGCAGAACATCCCGCTTGTGGACTATCACGTTCATCTGAGACCCGGGATGAACCTGGACCAAGTGCTCGCCCGGTCCCGCCGCGACGGCATCCAGTACGGCATCGCCGTGAACGGCGGCCAGGGGGTCTCCGTGCAGGACGACGAGGGCGCGCGGCGCTTCGCCGACAGCCTGAAGGGGCAGCCCGTGTTCGTGGCCATGCAGGCGGAGGGCCGCGAGTGGACTCAGATGTTCTCCCGGGCCGCGGTGAGCCTCTTCGACTACGTCTTCACGGACTCGATGACCTGGACGGACAACCGGGGCCGGCGGATGCGGCTTTGGATTCCGGCGGAAGTGGGAACCATTGCGGATCCGCAGGAGTTCATGGACACTCTCGTAGCGCGCACCGTCGGCATCCTCGAGCGGGAACCGATCGACATCTACGTGAATCCGACCTTCCTGCCCGAGCCCCTCGCCCAGAACTACGACCAGCTCTGGACCGAGGAACGGATGAAGCGGGTGATCAAGGCCGCCGTCGCCAACGGTGTGGCCCTCGAGATCAACAATCGGTACCGTCTGCCGAGCGCGGCGTTTCTCCGCAGGGCCAAGGAAGCCGGCTGCAAATTCGCCTTCGGGTCGAACAACGGGGGGCTGGACGATCTGCGGCGCTGCGAGTACGGGCTGGAGATGGTGCGCGCCTGCCAGCTCGGGTGGCAGGACTTCTTCGTGCCGGGCGCCTGGGGCCCCAAGGCGGTCGAGCGCAAGGGCAGCGCCCTGCCAGCGTCCGGTCTCGCAAACAAGTGAACAATGCTGCCTCGTGGGACAGGCACCCAGAGGGTACCCAGCCTGTCGCTGCGACGGTCCCGATTGCCAGTGAACTTGCGAGACAGGACACTAGCGGTGCGCGTTCCCAGCCGCGGCCGCTACTTCCGCGCGCCGCGCTGGGGGTTCTTCAGGCGGCTCTGGCGGGCCTTGGCAGTCTTGCGCTTGGGCTTGCTGATGATGAAGGTGCCACTGCCGGCATACGTGGCTTTGTAGGTCTTGTCTTCGGGCAAAATCAGAACCTCCTGCGACTCGCGGCGAGCCTTCCTCCGATTGTAGCGCACGTGGATTATCCTGGAGCTTGGATCCCACCACGCCGGCCCCGCAGACTGAGGCGCTGCCCCCACCCGCCCAGGCCGGCTGGGGAGCTGTATTCCGCGCCCTCCGCCACCGCAATTTCCGGTTGTTCATCGGTGGGCAGATCATCTCGCTGGTGGGCACCTGGATGCAACTGGTGGCCCAGAACTGGCTGGTCTACCGCCTGACGCTCTCGGCGTGGTGGTTGGGGGCCACCGGCTTCTGCCAGTACCTGCCGGTGTTCTTGCTCGCCTCGCTGGGCGGGCTGGCCGCCGACCGTTACTCGCGGCACCGTCTGGTGATCCTCACCCAGACGCTGTCGCTGTTCCAGGCCCTCACCCTGGCGTTGCTGACGCTCACCGGGCACGTCGAGGTGTGGCACGTGCTGGCCATGGCGCTGGTGCTGGGCGCCATCAACGCCTTTGACATGCCGGGCCGCCAGTCGCTGGTGGTCCAACTGACGGGCAAGGAGGACCTGCTGAACGCCATCGCGCTGAACTCGGCTATCTTCAACGCGGCGCGCGTGGTGGGCCCCGCCGTGGCGGGCGTGCTGGTGGCGGGCTTGGGCGAGGGGTTCTGTTTCCTGCTCAACGCCGTGAGTTTCCTGGCGGTGCTCGCCGGCTTGCTGGCCATGCGGGTGCCGCCGTTCGTGCCCCCGCCGGTGCGGTCCCCGTGGGCGCATCTTGTGGACGGGTTCCGCTACGCGCAGCGCACCCGCCTGTTGCGCACGCTGCTGGGGCTGGTGGCCATAGTGACCGTCTCCAGCATGCCCGCGCTGGTGCTGATGCCCTTCTTTGCCGACGCCATTTTCCACCGCGGCTCCCGGGGGCTGGGATTCCTGATGGGCGCCATGGGAATCGGGGCGGTGGTGGGGACCCTGGTGCTGGCGAAACGCCCGCGCGCGACCGGTCTGGCCGAGGTGATTTTCGTGAGCGCGCTGGGCGTGGGCCTGGGCTACGTGCTCTTCGCGCTCTCGCCGAGCTTCTACCTCTCGCTGGCGGTCATCCCGGTGGTCGGCTTCAGCGCGATGCGGCACAACACCTCGGTCAACACGGTCATCCAGGTTTCCATCCCGGATGAGTACCGTGGGCGCATCATGGCGCTCTACGCCATGATGGTGGTGGGAGTGGGCCCCTTCGGCAGCCTGGCCGCCGGAGCCCTGGCCGACCGCTTCGGCGCGCGCGCCACCGTCATGCTGGGCGGCCTGCTGTGCCTGGCGGGCGCCGCCTGGTTCCGCCTTTGCTGCCCGCGCGGTACCTGTGAGGCTCTGTGAGAAGAACCCTTCTAAGAACCCTACTGTTGGGCGCGGTGGCCTGGTGGGTCCAGGCCGCGCAGGCGCCCGACCTGGCCGCCGAGATCGAGTCGACCACCCGCGAGCTGACCCAGATCTCGGGGCTCCAGCAACTCAAGAAGGTCTCGCATGAGCGCATCGGCCGGGACCAGGTGAAGGCGCTCCTCGAGCAGCGCGTCAAGGAGAACGTCAAGCCGGAGGATCTGCGCGTGGAGGAGCTGGCACTCAAGAAGTTCGGCTTCATCCCGCCGGACTTCGACCTGGTGAAAACCACGCTGGAACTGCTCTCCGAGCAGGCCGCCGCCTTCTACGATTTCCGGCAAAAGAAACTCTTCCTGGTGGACACGGGCTCGGAGTTGGCCGAGCGCTCCGCCCTGATCCACGAGCTGGCGCACGCCCTGGCCGACCAGCACTTCAACCTGGAGAAGTTCATCGCCCGCGCCCGGCAGGACGACGACCGGAGCCTGGCGCGCCTGGCGGTGATGGAAGGCCAGGCCACCTGGCTCATGTCGGAGTACCTGGCTCGCCGGACCGGCCAGTCGCTGAAGGCATCCCCGGCGCTGGCCCGGGCCATGGCGCGCATGGCGGAACTGGGGGCGGCGCAATACCCGGTCTTCGAGCGGTGCCCCCTGTACCTGAAGGAGAGCCTGTTGTTCCCGTACTCGAAGGGCATGCTGTTCCAGCAGGCGGTCTTCGAGAAGCTGGGGAAGGCGGCGTTTGCGGAGGTGTTCCGGCGCCCGCCCGAGTCCAGCCAGCAGATCCTGCACCCGGAGAAGTACCTGGCGGGCGTCAAGCCGGTGGCTTGCCCACCGCCCTCGCCGGTGGCGCGGCGTGGGTTCCGGACGCTCGGCGAGGGTTCGATCGGCGAGCTGGATCACTCGATTCTGCTGCGGCAGTATGCGACCGCGGAGGACGCCGAGGCCGTGGCGCCGGCCTGGCGCGGCGGCAGCTACGAGCTGCTGGAGGAGAAGGGCGGCTCGCGCGTCGTACTGGCTTACGCCTCCCGGTGGGACAGCCCGGCTGCGGCCGAGCGCTTCTTCGGTCTGTACCGGCGCGTGCTCGAGGGAAAATGGAAGCGCTTCGAGGCGGGTCCGGCCAGCGCCTCCCGGCTGGCCGGCCGCGGCGATGACGGGCACTTCCTGCTGCGTGCGGAGGGCGACACCGTCACCAGCCTGGAGGGTCTGGAACGGCCCGAACCCGCGCCGGGTGCCGCGGCTGCGTTAGACTATCAGTATTCAGGAGGTGCCTTGACCCGCCGCATGGTCACTGCGATGCTCGGGCTGGGGATCACGCTCCCGGCCCTGTTGGGCGCCGAAGTCCCGCGTCCCGCTCCCGAGTTCGTCATCAAGCTTCCCGGCGGGGACCAGCTCTTGCTGAGCAGCTTTCGCGGCAAGGTGGTGGCGCTGGAGTTCCTGCTGACCACCTGCCCGCACTGCAAGGTCTGCTCCTCGATCATGAACAAGCTGTACAAGGAGTACGGCGCCAAGGGCTTCCAGCCGCTGGGGGTGGCTTTCAACCCCATGGCGGGGATGCTGGTGCCCGACTACATGAGGGAGATGCAACTGGCCTTCCCCGTCGGAGTATCCGAGCGGGAGCCGGTCTACGCCTTCCTCCAGGCATCGCCCATCGAGCGCATGCTGGTGCCGCAGATGGTTTTTGTTGACCGCAAGGGCTTCATTCGCGCACAGCACGCCGGCGACAGTCCGTTCTTCCAGGATGAGGAGAAGAACATGCGGGCGCAGATCGAGACGCTGCTGAAGGAAGGAGCCGCTGCGCGTCCCAGGTCCAAGAAGGCGCTTCCCCCCAAGCCCCCGGTGGCGGTACAATAATAGTGTTACCACGCGCCCGTAGCTCAGCTGGATAGAGCGCTTGCCTCCGGAGCAAGAGGTCGCGCGTTCAAATCGCGCCGGGCGTACCAGCCCTCTCTCGGAAGCCACCAGATGGGGTGTCACGAAAACGCCAGGCGGTAGCTTTGCCCCGCCTTCACCGTTACCCTCACCACACCGTCTGCGGACGGAGCGGCCGGAATGCGCTCGCCGCCAGAGGTAACCTCTGCCACCTGCGCGCCGCGCGGCGGCCGGATCTGGTGCGTTCCGTCAAGCAGCGCCTTCAGCGTCGCCGACATGGGCTTGCCGCCGCGCCAGGTCAGATCCACTTCGAGCCCGCCGCGCGCACGAAGGCCCTTGAAATGCCCGTCCGCCCAGGCCTTCGGCAAAGCGGGAAGGAGGCTGATCTCGCCGGCGTGGCTCTGAAGCAGCATCTCGGCGCTCCCCGCCGTGCCGCCGAAGTTGCCGTCAATCTGCAAGCGGGTGCAGATGCTGGTGGCCTACAGAGTGCGCCGGGACGGAAGCCGGCAGTTGCTAGGGTTCCAGCGCAGCTCGGGCGAGAGCCAGGCCGCTCGGGAAGGCTTGCTACAGGATCTGTATCGCCGGGGTCTGGAAGGCAAACGGCTGGCGCTGATTGTGACCGACGGCTGCCCCGGTCTGGCGGCGGCGATTCAGGTGGTCTACCCGCAAGTACTGCATCAGAAGTGCTGGGTCCACAAGATGCGGAACATCCTGGAAAAGGTGCACAAGCGGGACTACGATCGGGTGAAGGCCGACGCCCGCGCCATTTGCTTGGCGCCGAGCCGTTCGGCGGCAAGGGATGCCTTTCAGCGGTTTCAGGAGCGCTGGCTTCCCCACTATCCGAGCATGGTCAGACAGCTTGAGCGGGAGTTGCCGGAACTGCTGAGCTTCTTCAGCTTTCCCAAGCACTTGTGGCGGCAGTTGCGGACGACCAAGGTGATCGAGAGGGTTTTCGTGGAGGTCCGACGGCGCACCCGGCCGATGGTGTGCTTCGTCAACGTGGCTAGCGTCGACCGGATCATCTACAGGTTCAACCTGGAATTGAGGAGCCGCACCCTCCAGGTTTTTACACAAGCCGCTTGACATCACTCCGGGCGCCATTCCTGCTTGACTACTTTTCCGATCCATGATGACATGATGTCTTGATCTCCAAACCGGAAGGACTCAGTCTCCGGCGGTTGGCGGGACTGTTCA
>CAZIRH010000050.1:0-17433 GCA_964541065.1 uncultured Solibacteraceae bacterium | reverse complement strand
GGCCAGCGCGCCGTTCACGTCCTTCAGGTGATCCAAAACGATGGCGAGCAGGAAGTGGTGGCCTTCGGTCTCTCCGCCCAGCGCCCGCGCCCGGTCCAGCGCCGCCAGCGCCTGGGTGTAGTTCTCCAGGGACACCAGCATGGCCGACAGCTCGTTCCAGGCTGCGAGCGAATCGGGCTGGGCCCGCGTCACCGTGAAGAACTCGCGCGCCGCGGCTGCGAAGTTCCTGCGGTCCCGCAGCACGCGGCCGTAGATCATGCGCAACTGGAGGTCGGCAGGATCGGCCTGGACGGCCTGTTCGAGTACCGCTAATTCCTTCTCGGGTTGCTTGCTGCGCCCGTAGGCCAGCGCCAGCGACACGCGGTTGGCGGTGGAGGGCGAGTTGACTGCCACCCATTCCAGATGGGAGACGGCCTCCGCGGGCCGGCCTGCCGCCATCAGCAACTCGCCCAGCCGCTCGCGCGCCCCGGGGTTTTGAGGGAATCGCTGGTAGATGGCGATGGCGTCGTCCCTCTGCTGGTGCTTCTCGTAGAGCGCCGCCAACTCCAGGAGGGCGTCCTGAAAGTTGGGGTCCAGTTCCGCGGCCCGCCGGAAATGCGGCGCGGCGTCCTGCCAGCGATCCTGCCGCGCCTGGGCCTGGGCCAGCCCCAGTTGCGCCAGCGCCGACTGGGGGTCCAGCTCCGCCGCAGCCTGGAAGGTCTGCTCGGCGCGCGCCAGTTCCCCGGAGGCCAGCAGGGCCTGCCCCAGGTAGAGCCGCGGGCGGGTCTCCTTCGGCCTCTTCCCGGCGGCGGATTCGAGGGGCGCAATGGCTTCGCGCGCCTGCTTCTGGCGCAGCAGCACGATTCCCAGGTTAACCTCGGCCTCGTACAAGCCCGGCTTGAGCTCGAGCGTCTTCCGGTAGGCTTCCGCGGCTTCCGCGTCCCGGCCCAGGAAGCTCTGGGCCAGCCCGAGGTGGAAGTGCGCGGTGTGGTCTTTGGGGTCGGCCGCGACGGCCTTCGAGAACAGTTGGGCGGCTTCCTGGTACTTGCCGGCTGCGAGGGCTTTCGCACCCTCGGCGCTGTAGTCCGGGGCCTGGAGCAGGCAGGCGAGCGCTGCCAGAGCCGCGCGTCCCATAGCCTTCATTCTATCGCCGGGGGCGAGGCCTGCCTCGCCCCTGGCAACGGGCTACGAACGCGGCGGAGCGACTTCCGGGGTTGCGGCATCCCGCTCGGTCTCAAATTCGGCCGCGCCGCCCGTGAGCACTTGCTACAATTACTAGCAAGCCCGAGCGGCAGAGGGAAATCGATAATTTCGATCCGCCCGATTCGTTTTTTTGCTTCGCTCCGGCAGTCCCAGCGGCGCACATGGACCTGGACCAACTGCACACGTTTCTCGAGATTGTCCGGTTGGGCAGCTTCTCGAAGGCGGCCCACACGTGCTTTCGGACGCAGCCGGCCATCAGCGCCCAGGTGCGCCAGTTGGAGCTGGAGCTGGGCGCTCCGCTGTTCGAACGCTTCGGCAGCCGCATCTCGCTCACCACCGCGGGCAAGGTCTTCGCCCAGTACGCCGAGCGAATCCTGGAACTGAGGCGGCAGGCGCAGGATGCCGTCCACGAGCTGGAACGCACGCCCCGGGGCGAGCTGGTAATCGCCGCCAGTGAGGCCACCTGCATCTACGTGCTGCCGCGGGTGTTCCCCGAGTTTCTCAAGCTGTATCCCCAGGTCCAGTTGCTGGTGGAGCGCCTCTACGGAGCGCGCATCATCGAGGCCGTGCTCGAGAACGTGGCCGACTTCGGCATCACCCAATTGCCGGTCGCGGACCGCAAGCTCCAGGTGGCCGAAATCCACTGCGACGAAATCAAGCTGGTGGCGGCGCCCGATCACCCGCTGGGAAGCCGGGCAGCGGTGAGGGCCGAGGACCTGACCGAGTATCCGGTGCTGCTTCCCAGATCCGGCACCACCCGGGCCCGCCTGAACCAGTGGCTGGAGCCGGTGGAAGAGCGCTTGCGCGTGGCCATGGAGCTGGACTCCACCGAGATGCTCAAGCGCTTCGTGGTGGCCGGCCTGGGCGTGTCGTTTCTAGCCGAGTCGCACTGTCTGGAGGAGATACGCGGCGGGCGGTTGCGGGCGGTGAGCCTGGCGCCGGAGCCGATGGTGCGCCGTCTGGGGCTGATGTACCGCCGAGATAAGGCGCTCTCGAGGGCCGCTCTGGGGTTTATCCAGGCGGCGCTGGAGCACGCCGGCACCGCCAGGTAGCGCCCGCCTAAACTCCCCGGCCGGAGAGTCGATTTACGGGCATGCCCCTTCACCAGCAGCCCGAGTGCGAGACCGGACAGCCGGCCAAAGTGACCATCCTGGGGGAGCGCGAAAAGGAGGTTTCCGGTCAACTGGACGGCCCGGCCGGACTCAGCCTGCGGCTGATCCTGGACAGCGCCGTCGCTTTGGGCGCGGCGGTGAAAGTCGAGTGGGGGGATACGCTGCTGCTGGGAGAGGTGGTCCGCTGCCAGCCGGCTTCCGGGCGCTACAGCGTTCTGCTCCATTTGGAGCACTCGCTGCTGCACACGGCAGACCTGGCGCGCCTGGCGGCAAAACTGCTCGAGCAGGCTGCCGGCGTCCCGGCGGAGCAGCGCGCAGCTTCCGACCACCCTGCTTCCCGGCTCAACCAGCCTCGAACGGCCTGAGGCCGGGCCACGTCATCAGACCCGGTCCAGCGCCAGAAACTCCTGAATATGGGGGTGATCGGAGTGCTCCAGCTCCTCGGTGACGCCACAGAAGATCACGCGGCCGTCGTGCAGCACCACCACGCGGTCGGCCACCTTGCGCATGAGATCCAGGTCGTGGGTGACGACGATGGAGGTCAGGCGCAACTGGCGTTTGAGCCGGAGCATCAGGCTGGTCAGGTGGTCGGACATCATAGGGTCCACCATGGTGGTAGGCTCGTCGTAGAGAATGCACTCGGGCTGGGCCGCCATGGCCCGGGCAATGGCCACGGCGCGCTTGTAGCCGGTGGAAATGTCGGCCGGGTAGGTGTCCTCGTACTCCTCCAGGCCCACCATCTTTAGCAGGCCGCGCACCACGTCCTGCTTGTTCCGCTCGTCGTAGTCCTCGCGTAATTCCAGCGAGAACAGGATGTTCTCGCCTACGGTGAGGGAGTCGAACAGGGCCCCGGACTGGAAGACCATGGTGATTCTCTTGCGGATCCGGCGCAGCTCCAGCTCGGTGGAGTCGGTGATGTCCTGGTGGGCCGCGATGATGCGCCCGGAGTCGGGCTTGAGGAAGCCCATGATGTGGCCCAGGGTGACCGACTTGCCCACGCCGCTGCGGCCGATGATGGCCACGGTTTCCCCGGGGCTGACGTGAAAGCAGACATCGACTAAAACGGGGGTGTCGAACGTCTTATAGACGTGGCGGAACTCGATGTAGTGCGGGTAGGACTCCGTCATGGCGCACCGGAGAGGAGCAGCGGGGCGTGAGCCAGCCGGGCGCAATCCTGCGGAGTGTTGAGGTTCTCCGGCCAGGCCGGCTCCAAGATCGGCCAGTGTGCCACCGGGAGCCCGGCCAGCGCCCGAGAGACTTTTCGCACGCCCTGCTGAAGGGCCGCCGTCAGCGGGCTCGCCAGATCGCGATGGTAGACGGCACACAGCGGTTCGAGCCAGCCCGCGGGCGACCGGGGAACGAGGCCCGCGGCGCCGCTCGCCTCCGCCGCCTCCAGCAGGCGCACCAGGAAGTCCACGGTGAGCGCGGGCATGTCGCAGGCCGTCACCAGGTTCCACTCGGCCCGGGAGGCCGACAGGGCGGCCTGGATGCCGGCCAGCGGCCCGCAATCCGGAAACTCATCCGGTATCACCGGGTAGCCCAGCGCCCCGTACCTGCCGGGCGGGCCTACCAGAGCCACGCTTCCGGCTGCGGCCTCCACCCGGCCGGCCACGTGCTCGACCAGCGTGGCGCGCCCGTAGCGCAACAGGGCCTTGTCCTGGCCCATCCGGGAGCTGGAGCCCCCCACCAGCACGAAGCCGGCGCGCTTCATGTCAAAATGATACAACAGGGTAGCGGCCCTGACCCGGCAGGCATATTGAGGAAGCGGGCGAAAAAGAGTACAATCGTTTAGAAACAAGTACATGCGATTTTGTTTGAATCTCGCGGGGATCGGACTGGCCGCGGCGGTGGCTGGCGCGGCGGACGCGCCCGCCCAGCCGGTCCACAGAGCCAGCCTGGTGGTCCGGGCGGACCGGCGCAGCGGGCGCCTGATCCGCTCGGTGGTGGTGTCGCCCCAGGTGGTCCGCGAGACGGTGGTCGAGCCTCGGGTGATCGCGCCCGTCGTGCCCTCGAACCCGCCCGCTGCGGGCCGCGCCGGTCTGGAGGGGTACGCCCAGCAGACGGCGCGCCGCTACGAGGTGGATCCTCTGCTGGTCCATTCGATGATCCAGGTAGAGAGCGGCTACAACCCCTACGCCATCTCGTCCAAAGGGGCCCGCGGGGTCATGCAGTTGATGCCGGCGACGGCGCGGCGGCTCCAGGTGGGCAACAGCTTCGACCCGTGGGAGAACATCGAGGGCGGGGTCCGCTATCTGAAGTACCTGCTGGCGCTGTTCGGCAGCGAGCGGCTGGCGGTGGCCGCATACAACGCGGGCGAGGGCGCGGTGCTCAAATACGGCAACGTCCCGCCCTACTCCGAGACCACGCACTACGTACGCCAGGTAGGCAAAAAGTACGGAGCGGCGCGGGAGGCCGCCCGGAAGACCGAGTCCAGCCGTCCCAAGCCCGCCAGCCCGCCGGCTCACCCGCCTATCCACCAGTTCCAGGACGCGCAGGGAAGACTGCACGTCGAGACGCGGTCAGGACCATGAGACCGGTTTGCGCCAGGGCCTGGGCCATCCTGTTGCCGGCCGCCGCGCTGTTCGCAGGCCGCCTGGGAGCCCAACCCCGCCCAGAGCGCTACATCCGGGAGGTCCGGTTCTGGTCCCTGGAAGAGGTGACCCGGGTGGCGGTGGAGACCAGCCACGAGGTCCAGTACCGCTCCGAACGCCTGGCCGACCCCGACCGGCTCGTCTTCGACTTCGAGGACATCCGGCCGCGCCCGGGCCTGCGTGGCATCCAGATCATGGCGGTGGGCGACCGCCTGCTCAGGCAGATCCGCATGGCGGAGACGCAGCCGGGCGTCACACGGGTGGTGCTGGACCTGGCGGCGCCCGCCGAGTTTGCGGTTTCCCAACTGACCAACCCCGACCGGCTGATCATCGAGCTGCGGGCCGCCAGGCCGCCCGAGCAGCGGCAGGCGCCCGCCCCCAGCGCGGCGCCTTGTCTGGACCACACAGGCAAGAATGCCTGTGCCACTGAGCAGCGGCAGACGCCGGCCCCCAGCGCGCCGCCTTGTCCGGACCACACAGGCAAGAATGCCTGTGCCACTGAGCAGCGGCCGGCGCCCGCCACCGCGCCGGTCAAGGATACCCCCGCCCCTCCTCCGGGGCGGCCCAGCCCGCCGGCCGCGAAGCCCGCGGTGGCCGGCCCCCAGAATCCCCCCCTCAGCGCCGCGGCGGCCAAACGCGACAGCCGCGGTGATCGCTCCCTGATCCGGGCGCTGGGGCTGAAACTCGAGAGGGTGGTTCTGGACCCGGGGCATGGCGGGGCGGACACCGGCACCATCAGCCCACTGGGGCTGACCGAGAAGGAACTGGTGCTGGACATCGCCAAGCGCTTGGGCGCGCTCATCAGCGAGCGGCTGGGCAGCCAGGTCATTTACACCCGCAGCGAGGACGCCTTCGTGCCCCTGGAGGCGCGCACCGAACTGGCCAACCAGCACAAGGCGGACCTGTTCGTGTCCTTGCACGCCAACTCCTCGCGCCTGCGCTGGATCGCCGGCTCGGAAACCTATTACCTGGACTTCACCACTTCAGCGAGCGCGCTGGAAGTAGCCGCTCGGGAGAACGCCGCCTCCGAGAAGTCCATTCACGAGCTCCAGGAGCTGGTGCAGAAGATCGCCCTGAGGACCAAAGTGCAGGAGTCGCGCGAGTTCGCGGTGACCGTCCAGCGGGCCTTGTACAACGATCTCTGGAAGGGCCGGACGGTCAAGGACCGGGGCGCAAAGAAGGCTCCGTTCGTGGTTCTCATCGGGGCCGCGATGCCCTGCGTGCTGGTGGAGATGGACTTCCTCAGCAACGCCCGCGCCGAGAAGCTGCTCAAGACGCCCGAGCACCGCCAGCGGGTGGCCGAGGCGCTGTACAGAGGGCTGGCGCAGTACGCTTCGACGCTCAGCCATTTCGAGGTGGCCCGGACCAAGAGCGGGCCTTGAGGGCCGTCGTCAAACCTCGACCAGTTGTCCGGGCTCGGCCACCTGTTCCGCAAGAATGTTCCATTCCACGCGGTTTCTGCCGCGCGCCTTGGCGCGGTAGAGAGCCTCGTCGGCCGCGCGGATCAGGGCTTCCGGTGTGGCGTGCAGCCCTGGAACCGAGACCGTCGCCCCCAGGCTGATGCTGAACGACAGACTCCTGTCGCTCAACCGGACCGGTTCGCGGTTGATGGCAAACCGCAGCCGTTCCGCGAGGTGGACGGCGCTGGTGCGCGAAGAGCCGGGCATGACGATGAGGAACTCCTCGCCTCCGTACCGGCCCACCGCGTCGTAGCTGCGCAGCGAGGCTTGCATGCGGAGGGCGGCCTCTCGCAGAACCGCGTCACCGGTGATGTGCCCGTGCGTGTCGTTGATCTGCTTGAAGTGGTCGAGGTCCGCCATGATCAGGCCCACGGCACTGCCGTCGCGTCCGGCTTTGGCCAGCTCGCGGGCCAGGATGTCCATGATCGCCGACCGGTTCCACAGCCAGGTGAGGTGGTCGCGGGTGGCCTGCTCGCGCAGGGCTTCCCGGGCCGCCACCAGCTCGGCTTGCAGTTCCAGGATGCGCCGGCCGGAGCGCAGCCGCACCTTCAGCTCTTGGGCGTCAAAGGGCTTGGTGATGTAGTCGTCGGCCCCGGCTTCCATCCCCTCGATGAGGTCCTGCTTCTCCGTCCGGGCCGTCAGCAGCAGGATGTAGGTGTAAGGCTCTTGCGCCCGGTCGCGCACCTGGCGGCAGACCTCCGGACCGCTCAACCCCGGCATCATCCAGTCCAGGATGGCCAGCCGCGGCGCGTCCGCCTGTTGGAGCAGTCTCCAGGCTTCATCGCCGTCGCTGGCCGGAACCACCTGATAGTCCCACTTCTTCAGCATGGTTTCGAGCAGGCGGCGAGAAACCGGGTCGTCCTCGGCGATCAGCACCAGCATGGCCAGAGTTGGGACAGCATCCTGCCCTCCCCTTCCTTATCGGCAACCCGGGCGGCTGCGTTAACAAGCTGCGGCAAAACGTGGCAGAACCCGGCGACAGGCTCAGGCCCATCCCACGAGTGGGCGGCTCATGCCACAGGCTCTTAACCTCACCGGTCTGGCCCGGCGGTGGTATTCTCGCCCTCATGACGGCAACACGCAGAAGTCTCTTGCGCTGGGCGTGTTTGGGGCTGGCTCCCAGCCTCGGGCTTCAGGCGGCCGAGGGCGTCCGCCTGCGCCCCTCTCCGCAGAAGTTCAGAACGTTCCACGAGCTGGACGACCCGCGCGTCCCAGCGGCGCTGCGCCGACCCGCCCGGCCCCTGCCGGTGGGCGACACGCGCGCGGTGGCGGTGGCCTCGGACGGCGCCGTGTGGCTGGGGTTCGCCGACGGCCTGGTGCGTTACGACGCCGGAGCCGCGGAGGCCGGCCGGCGGCAGTACTTCGCCGGCCAGCGCTACCTCCCCGATGACGAGGTCCTCGCTCTGGTTCCCGACGCCGCGGGCGGTATGTGGGTGCGCACGAAAACCGGCATCTCCCACCTCGAGCTCAGGCCCATGACCCTGGCCCAGAAAGCGGAGCTGTTCGAGCGCCGGATCGAGGAGCGGCACAATCGCCACGGTATGGTGGCCAGCTCGCACCTGAGGCGGCCCGGCGACCTCTCCAGCCACGAGCTGGTCTCCAGCGACAACGACGGTCTGTGGACGGCCATCTACGGGGCCGCGGAGTGCTTCCGCCACCGAGTGACACCATCACCCGAGGCCCTGGCCCGTGCGGTCCGATCCGTCGAGGCGCTGCTGTTCCTGGAGCAAGTGACGGGGCGGCCGGGCTTCCCTGCCCGCTCCTACGTCCAGAAGGGCGAGCCGCGGCCGCGGGACGGCGAGTGGCACTGGAGTGCCGACGGCCAGTACCAGTGGAAAGGCGACACCAGCTCGGACGAAATCGTCGGGCACTATTTCCTGTTCAGCGTGGCCTTTGACCTGCTGCCGGCTTCGCCCCTCCAGGCTCGCATCGAGGCGGCCGTCACTCGTATCAGCGACCACATCGTCCGCCATGGCTACCACCTCACCGACATCGACGGGCAGCCCACGCTGTGGGGGCGGTGGTCGCCGGAGTACTTCGCCACACCCCGGGGGCGGCCGGACAGCCCACTCAACGCGCTGGAACTGCTCAGCTTCCTGAAAACTGCCGCGCATATAACCCGTCAGGGTAGGTACCAGGAAGAGTACCGGAAGCTCGCTTTCCAGATGAAGTACGCTGAGCTGACCACGCGGCTCCTGGAACTTCGCGAGGAGCTGAACTACTCGGACGAAGAACTGGCGATGCTCTCGTTGTATCCCCTCCTCCGTTACGAGAAAGATTCCGAACTACTCGCCTATTATCGCCAAGCGCTGACGGCTTGGTGGCAGAACATCCAGCGCGAGAAAAGCCCCTTGTGGACCTTCATTTACCTGTCCGGCTGGGAGCGCCGCCCGGCCCCGGTGGACCTTGAGGGAGCGGTTTGGACGCTTTACGGCATCCCCATGGACTTGATCACGTGGACCGTGCGCAACTCCCACCGCAAAGACCTGGCCCTGAACGGAGGATTCGATCGTTTTGGGCAGCCGCAAGCTGCCGCGCTGCTGCCCCCTGACGAACGCCCGGTGATGAAATGGAACGGCAATCCATTCCGAATCGACGGGGGAAACGGCGGAGCCAGCGAAGACGACGGAGCGTTTTTCCTGCTGCCCTACTGGCTGGGCCGATATCACCAGTTCCTGCTTGAGAACTAGAGCCCGCTTGGGCCGGTGGAAGAAGGTCCCGGCACTGATTCCAGGCCGACAAGCTGTAGCAGGTCCCACAACCGGATGAATGAGTTGCGGCACACGTGTGGTGTGCTGGAGCGGGCTATCGGACTTTTTCCAAGGGGTCTTAACAGGATTGTCGGGCGCGGAACATGAAGCTTCGCTAATCTTTATTGCGTTCGGAAGCGTGCCCTTTTAAGATAAGGGAGTATCGGTTTTCGGTTTGGGAAGGGGCACTTGGATGGTCTACTCTAGATCAACCGAATACGCAATCCGGGCTTTCGTCAACCTGGCACAGGTGCCGGAAGGCAAGTATGCCATGGTCAAGCAGATCGCCGCCCAGGAGAACATCCCCGCGCATTTCCTGGCCAAGATCTTGCAGCAATTGGTGCGCAAGGGCCTGTTGCGTTCCAGCAAAGGACCCACCGGCGGTTTCTGCCTGCGCCGGCCGGCCGGCGAAATCTACCTGATGCAACTGGTGGAAGCGCTGGACGGGCTGACCGACTACCACAAGTGCGTGAGCGGGCTGTCCGAATGCACGGACGAGGCGCCCTGCGCGATGCACGACTCCTGGCAGACCCTGCGTTCGCGTATCATAGAGTATTTGGAGACGACCTCGATCGCGGATCTGGTCTCGTCCCTGGATGCCAAGCGTCGGGCTGTGCAAAGACCACGCCGCATCAGGAGAAGCGGCGCCCACAAGAAGGGCTGACGGGGCCGCCGCCCGGGTCGCCGGGAGAAGCTCGCATGCTGGACTCGGTGCTGGTTCCCATGGTAGTGGAGCAGACCTCGCGGGGCGAGCGGGCCTACGACATCTACTCGCGCCTGCTCAAGGAGAACATCATCTTTCTGGGCACGCCCCTGGAAGACGCCGTGGCCAACCTGGTGATCGCGCAACTGCTGTTCCTGGCGGCCGAGGACCCGCAGCGCGACATCAACCTCTACATCAACACGCCGGGCGGATCGATCACCGCCGGCCTGGCCATCCTCGACACCATGCGCTTCGTGGAGCCCGACATCGTCACCATTTGCGTGGGACAGGCGGCCTCCATGGGCGCGGTGCTGCTGGCTGCGGGCGCCAAGGGCAAGCGCTACAGCCTGCCGCACGCCCGCATCCTCATTCACCAGCCCTCCATGAGCGGCCTGGCCGGACAGGCCACCGACATTGACATCTACGCCAAGGAAATTCTCCGCATGCGCGAGCACCTCAACCAGATCCTGGCCGACGTCACCGGCCAGCCGGTGGAGAAGGTAGCCCGCGACGTGGACCGCGACTACATCATGGAGCCCCAGCAGGCCCTGGACTACGGCATGATCGACCGCGTGATTACCAGCCGCGAGGTCACCGCCGTGCCCAAGTAGACGAAGGCTCGCTCAGTCCGGCCGGCGCACCTGGCAGAATTGCTCGTAGGCCCGGTCCCAATCCGCCTGCGGCCGCGGCTCGACCGTCACCAGCGGGAAGGACTGCCGGACCAGTTGCCGCGCCTCTTCCAGGCCCGAGAGCGCGCCGGCCCCGATGGCCTGCACCAGCACATTGCCCGCTGCGGTGGCTTCCGCCGGGCCGGCAACGACCGGACGGAGGGTGGCGTCGGCCACGAACTGGTTGAGCACCTGGTTCCGGGAGCCTCCACCCACTATGTGGATCACGCCCAGGCGCCGCCCCAGCAGCGACTCGAGGCTCTCCAGGACCTGCCGGTAGCGGAGCGCCAGGCTCTCCAGGATCGTGCGGCAGAAGGCGGCCGCATCGGGAGGAGCCGGCTGGCCCGTCGAGCGGCAGAAGGCCCCAATCTTCTCCGGCATCCGCCCGGGCTCCAGAAACGCATCCGGGTCAATGACGGCGGTGAACGGCGGCGCCGCGGCGGCCAGCCGCGCCAGCTCCTCGTAGCTGTACTCGCGGCCCTCCAGCGCCCAGGCCCGCCGGCATTCCTGCACCAGCCACAGCCCCGCGATGTTCTTCAGGAAGCGGACGCGGCCGCCGAAACCGAGCTCGTTGGTGAAGTTCAGGCGCAGGGAGCCCGCGTTGATGACCGGATCCGCCAGCTCGACGCCCATCAGCGACCAGGTGCCGGAACTGATGTAGCACCAGTTCTGGCCCTCGGCCGGGACGGCGGCGACGGCCGCGGCGGTGTCGTGGCCGCAAGTGGCGTACACCGGGGTGCGCCCCAGCCCGGCCGCCTCCGAGACCTCCTCCCGCAGGGGCCCCAGCAGCGTTCCCGACGGCACGATCTCCGGCAGGACGGCCGTGGGCAGCTCGAAGCGGTCAAACAGTTCCGTGGCCCAACGCTGCTGCGCCGGGTTGTAGAAGTTCGTGGTGCTGGCGTCGCTCAGCTCCGCGCGGGCCACGCCCGTCAGCCAGTAGCTGAGCAGGTCGGGCATCATCAGCAGGGTGCGGGCGGTCTCCAGCGCCGGCGACTGGGCCAGCTTCATGGCGTAGAGCTGGAACAGCGTGTTGAACTGCATGAACTGCAAGCCGGTGTGAGCGAAAATCTCCTCGCGCGGAACCACCCCGAAGGCCTTCTCCAGGATCCCGTTGTTGCGCGCGTCGCGGTAGTGCCTGGGGTTGTCCACCAGCGCGCCGTCGCGGCCGAGCAGGGCGAAGTCCACGCCCCAGGTGTCGATGCCGACGCCCGCCAGCGCCAGCTTGCGCTCGCGTCCCGCGACGGCCAGGCCCTGCTCGACCTCGTGGAACAGCCGCAAGGTGTCCCAGTAGAGCCCCGTCGGCAGCCGCACCGGGATGTTGAAGAAGCGGTGCAGTTCCTCCAGCGTCAGCCGCTGAGCGGAGATCGACCCCAGAATGGCGCGCCCGCTTTCCGCGCCCAGATCGAAGGCAAGGTAGTGTCTCATGGCCGCAGTGTGCTAGTGTACTGCGTTTCCGCCGGCGGTGTCACGGCCCGGCCAGGCAGGCTACGCCCGCCACGTTTGAGCTGCCGGCTGCGGCGCCCCCGCCGCTGCGGCGATGGGATGGTCGGATGGCCCGAAGGGCCGAAGCCGGGACGCGCTCAAGCCAAGCGCGCCAGGCTCGGGCGCAGGATCCGGCTGAAGCTGTCCAGCGGCAGGCGAATCACCTGCGCCGTCTGCGCCGCCTTCCGTGGCAACAGGCGGCAGGCGCCGTGGAAATACTCATCCAGCGGGAACAGGCTGTAGGGCTCCAGCTCCCGGAACACCCTCCCGAGCTTCTGCTGGATCCGGTACACCGCGTGGAAGAAGTTCCCGCGGTCGATCTTCAGCCGGCGGCAGCACAGCTTCCAGTCGGCGCCCAGCAGGAAGTGGAACTTGAAGATGCGGTACTCGGACTCATCCAGGGTACGCTGGCTCACCAGGACGAAGTCCGCCATGTACTCCTCGTCCTTGCGCCCCCAGGTCAGATTCCGCTCCCGACCGGGGATGAATTCCAGCGAAATCTTGCTCATGTACTTCTCTTTTGTGGCGCAGTGACGAAACCGATTGAGGCAGGCGCGAAAGATGGCCCGCAGCACGCAGTTGCAGGGCGCCAGTTTGCCGCCCCGGCCGAGGTGCAGTCCGATGCCGTGGCACTGCACGCAGGAATGTTTGGCTAGCGCGATGGTGTCGGAACGTGTCCATTCCATGCTCGATGTCCTCCCTTCGCCCGGGCCCCAGGGGGGCCGGCGAAATGCCTCAAATGCTGGTACCAAAGTACCTCGGGCGGCCGAACCGTCAACAGCATTTTGGGGCGGCTGGCCGCCCGCGGCCGGGGGCGCAGCACGAAATCGGAAGTCTTTACCAGACAACTCAAGCGGTTAGCGAGCCATGAGTGGCTAGGAAGTCAGCATTAAAAAAAATCGCAATCGGCCTGAGAGATTCGGAATTCGCGGGCCTCTATTTCAAGTGGGAATCGCCGCTGGGAGCGGACATGTACTTCGAGCTGCTGCGGGGCCGGCTGATTGCGGCCCTTCGGAACCACCTGGGCAACGGGCTGCTGACCGAGCGGAGCCTGGCGCGCCGTGCCGGGGTGTCGCAACCCCACATCCACCACATCCTGAAAGGAGAGCGGGCGCTCTCACCGGAAATCGCCGACCGCATTTTGCGGGCCTTACGGATGACGGTGCTGGACCTCCTGGAGACCACGGAACTGAAGCCCGGGAACGCCGAAGCGGGCCGGCCGGGCCCAGCCTGGGAGAGCGGCGCGCCGGCGGCCGGCTGGTCGCCGTTGGGAAGCCCGGAGAGCTCCGGGGTCAGCGCCCGCGAGTCTTGGCCGCCTCGCGGTAGATTTCGAGAACCTGGCGCGCTGCCTCCGCCCAACTGAAGCGGCCAACGTGCTCGAATCCCCGGCGGATCAGTTCCTGGCGGCGCGGCTCGTCCAGCAGCACCTCGCGGATGCCGCGCGCGATGTCGAAAACGTTCTCCGGGTTCACCAGCACGGCCGCGTCGCCCACCACCTCGGGCAAGGAACTGACGTTCGAGGTGACCACCGGGGTGCCGCACGCCATGGCCTCCAGCGGGGGCAGCCCGAACCCTTCGTACAGGGAGGGAAAGACGAAGGCGGAGGCCGCCTCGTAGAAAACCCGCAGCGTGGCGACGGGCACGAAGCCCAAAAAGCGCACCACCTGTTCCACGCGGGTCTGGATGACGGCGCGGCGCACCGCGGGGTACTTGGAGATCTCGTCGCCGATGATGATCAAGCGCAGGTCCTTGTAAAGAGGATGATCTTCCAGGTCGCCGCGGAGCACGGCAAAGGCTTCCACCAGGCGCGGGATGTTCTTCTGGGGCCGGATGGTGCCGGCGTACAAGATGAAGGGGTACTGCACCTGGTAGCGCTCGAGGACGGATTGCCTGTCGGGCGGCTGCGCTGAGGTGGACTCGGGCGCGTGGGCGCTCCGGAGAAAGCGGGGATCGGGCGCCTCGTAGATCTGGCGGATGCGGTCCGCCGGGATCCCCAGGAAGGTTTCCACGTCCCGGCGCGTGGCCGCCGAGACCGCGATGGCCCTGGCGGCGCGCAGCAGGCCGCGGCGGAGACGGTAAAGCTGCCAGTTCTGCCGCCAGCGCGGCCCCTCGGCGTACAGCAGGCTGCTCATGTCGTGCACGGTGACCACGTACGGCCGCGGCACCAGCCAGGGCACCGTGTGCACGGGGATGTGCACCAGGTCGGGCGAGTATTGCTTCACGAAGAAGTAGAAGGCCACGTCATTAAGGGCGTGGGTGTCCGGCCGGTCGTGGAAGATCTTCGAGAAATTCTCGGGCAGGTCGGCCAGCTCGCCCTGGTCGGCGCGCAGCAACACCAGCAGGTAGTGGTTCTCGCGGTCCAGCAGGGCCAGCTCCCGCACCAGGTTGCGGATGTAGGTGCCTATGCCGTAGTCCCGGATGCGCCGGACGTCAATGACGATACGCAGGGGCATTCATTTCGCCGCCAGCGCGGCCAGTTTCCAGCGATACAGGGGGAACCTCTCGGCGAGCACCGTCACGCGGGCGCGCACCGCGGCGCGCGTCTCTCCGGAGGACAGGTTGTGCAGCACCTCGGCGATGAGCCCGGCCACCTCCAGCATCTCCGGCTCGCGGAACCCCCGCGTGGTGACCGCCGGGCTGCCCAGCCGGAGGCCGCTGGGATTGAGCGGAGGGTTCACGTCAAACGGGATGGTGTTCTTGTTGACCGTGATGCCGGCCTCATCCAGAGCCGCTTCCGCCTCTTTGCCGCGGATGCCCTGCGAGAACACGTCCACCAGCAGCAGGTGGGTATCGGTGCCGCCGGAAACCACCCGGAAGCCCTCCTCCGACAGCCCGTGCGCCAGGGCCTGGGCGTTGGCTACCACCTGCTTCTGGTAGGACACGAACTCCGGCTGCATCGCCTCCAGGAAGCAGACCGCCTTGGCGGCCACCACGTGCACCAGGGGACCGCCCTGCACGCCGGGGAAGACGCTCTTGTCGATGGCCGCCGCGTATTTCTCGCGGCACAGGATGAGGCCGGAGCGGGGCCCGCGCAAGGTCTTGTGCGTGGTCGAGGTGACGATGTCGGCGTACGGGCAGGGATTCGGATGCAGCCCCGCGGCCACCAGGCCCGCGAAGTGCGCCATGTCCACCAGCAGGACGGCGCCCGCCTCGTCGGCGATGGCGCGGAACCGCGGGAAATCCAGCACCCGCGGGTAGGCGCTTCCCCCGGCGATGATCAGCTTGGGCCGGTGCTCCAGGGCCAGCCGGCGCAGCTCGTCGTAGTCGATGGTCTCGTCGTCCCGGCGCACCCCGTACGGGATCACCTTGTAGGTCTTCCCCGAGAAGTTCAGATGGTGGCCGTGGGTCAGGTGGCCGCCGTGGGACAGGTTCATCCCCAGGATGGTGTCGCCGGGCTGGAGCACGGCGGCATAGGCGGCCATGTTGGCCTGCGAGCCGGCGTGGGGCTGCACGTTGGCGTGCTCGGCTCCGAAGATCTTCTTGGCGCGCTCGCGGGCCAGGTTTTCGACCACGTCCACGTGCTGGCAGCCGCCGTAGTAGCGCCTTCCTGGATAGCCCTCGGCGTACTTGTTGGTGAAAACGCTGGCAGTGGCCTCCAGCACCGCCTGGGAGGTGAAGTTCTCGCTGGCGATCAACTCGAGCTGCGCGTGCTGGCGGAGGACCTCGCTGGACACGGCCTCGTGGACCTCCGCATCCACCTGCACCAGCGGGCGCGCCATCGGCTCGGCGGCGGCCACCGGCGCGGCAGGCTGCGCGGTCCTCTGCTCCAGCCGGGCGATCTTAGCCACCCGGCGGCTGTGACGCCCGCCCTCGAATTCTGTGCCGAGGAATGTCTCCGCCAGCGTCTCGGCGGTGGCCGCGTCGGTGAACTTGGCCCCCAGCGTCAGGATGTTGGCGTCGTTGTGCTGCCGGACCAGGCGCACCTCCTCGAGCGAGGTTCCCACCGCCGCCCGGGCGCCGGGAATCTTGTTGGCGGCCATCGACATGCCCATGCCCGTCCAGCAGATCAGCACGCCCCGGTCCGCCCGGTGGGCGGCCACCTCCCGGGCCACCGCCGCCGCGTAGTCGGGATAGTCGCAGGACTGCGGCGAGTCGGTCCCGTAGTCCACGACCTCGTGACCCTGTCTTTCCAGCACCTCCCGCAACTGCTCTTTGAGGGGAAAGCCGGCGTGGTCTGCTCCAATGGCGATGCGCATGGGGAGAACAACTATTCTAACATGCTAAGATTTAGGATTCGTTGCCGTTACCCCTCCGGAGCACCGCTCCCTGACGGTCGCGGCTCGGAAGGCCGTTTCCATGCGTTGGAGCCAACTTTTCATTCCCACATTGCGCGAGGACCCCGCCGAGGCCGAGGTCGTCAGCCACCGGCTGCTGCTGCGCGCGGGTTACATCCGCCAACTTGGCGCCGGCATCTACAGCTACCTGTTTCTGGCGCAGCGCTCGCTGAACCGGATCATCGGGATCGTGCGCGAGGAGATGGACGCCATCGGGGCCCAGGAGATGCTGCTGCCGGCCCTGAACCCTGCCGAGGTGTGGCAGGAATCGGGCCGCTGGGAGCTGATGGGCGACAACCTCTTCCGGCTCAAGGACCGCTGCCAGCGCGACCTCTGCCTGGGCATGACCCATGAGGAGGTCATGACCACGATCGCCCGGGGCGAGCTGCGCAGCTACAAGCAGCTCCCCCAAATCTGGTACCAGATCCAGACCAAGTTCCGCGATGAGCCGCGCCCACGCTCCGGCCTGCTGCGCGTGCGCCAGTTCATCATGAAGGACTCCTACACCTTCGATCTGGAGCCGGCGGGACTGGACGCCGCCTACCAGAAGCACCATCGAGCCTACTGCCGCATTTTCGACCGCTGCGGGCTGAGCTACGTGGTGGTGGAGGCGCACTCCGGGGCCATGGGGGGCAGCCAGTCGCAGGAGTTCATGGTCTTCTCCGAGGCGGGCGAGGACTCGGTGGTGCGCTGCCGCGGCTGCGGTTACGCCGCCAACCTCGAGAAGGCCGTCTCGAAGGCCGTGCCGGAGGCCGTGCCGGACCCCGAGGGTGATCTTCGGCCCGAGGAGTTTCACACGCCCGGGCGGAAGACCATCGCCGAGGTCGCCGCGTTCACCGGCTTGCCGGAAAGCTCGCAGATCAAGAGCCTGGTGGTGGTGGCCGGCGACACGCCCGTGCTGGTGCTGCTCCGGGGCGACCATCAGCTCAGCGAGGCCAAGCTGTCAGCGGCTCTGGGCGGCGCGGAGATCCGGCCGGCGCACGCCGCCGAGATCATCGGCTGGTTCGGCGCAGAGGCCGGCTCGCTGGGGCCCGTGGGAGTCGCCCACATGCGCCTGCTGGCCGACCGCGCGCTTGAGGGCCGCCGCAACATGATCGCCGGGGCCAACCGGAACGACTACCACCTGCGGCACGTCACCCCGGACGAGGATTTCGCGCCGGAGTACTGCGACCTGCGGCAGGCGGCCGACGGGGACGTCTGCCTGAGCTGCG
>CAZIRH010000049.1:0-17444 GCA_964541065.1 uncultured Solibacteraceae bacterium | reverse complement strand
TTTCCATCACTACCACGGCCCAGACCGACGCCGAGGGCCTGGCCTTGCTGCGGCATCTGGGGATGCCGTTCCGGCAGTAGGAGTCACCATGGCCACTACCGCCAAGATCGCTAGGGATCGCAAGTTGGCAGGTGACAGAACGGCCAAAACCCCCAAGCTGCGCTGCCGCCACCGCAACCGCTGCCAGCGCTGCGGCCGTCCGCGCGGGTACCTGCGCAAGTTCCACCTGTGCCGCATCTGCTTCCGGCAACTGGCCCTGGCGGGCGAGGTTCCGGGCGTCATCAAGGCCAGTTGGTGAGGAGGCCGAGCGTCATGGTGAACGATCCGATTGCCGACATGCTGACGCGCATCCGCAACGCCCTGGCGGCGCGGCACCCCAAAGTGGACGTGCCCGCCTCGCGGCTGAAGACGGAGCTCGCGCGCATCCTGAAGGAAGAGGGTTACATTCTGAACTTCAAGGTGGCCGAGGAGGGCGTCAAGAAGACTATCAAGGTCTACCTGAAGTACCAGCCCAGCGGCCGGCCGGTGATCTCCCGCCTGGAGCGGGTCTCCCGGCCGGGCTCGAGGATGTACGTGGGGCGCAGCGAGGTCCCGCGGGTGCTGGGCGGCCTGGGTGTCAACGTCCTGACCACGCCGCGCGGGGTGATGACCGGCCGCGACGCGCGCAAGGCGGGCGTGGGCGGAGAGATCCTGTGCCAGGTGTGGTGAGGAGAGCGGTGCTGCCATGTCGAGAGTAGGAAGGAAGCCGATCCCGCTGCCGAAAGGGGTCACGGTGACCATCGGCGAGCGGTTGCTGGTGGAAGGGCCGAAAGGGAAGCTGACGGTGCCGCTGCCGGGCGGCATCCGCGCCCGCCAGGGCGACGGGAGCCTGCTCGTCACGCGCGACGACGCCGAGCGCGGCGCCCTGCACGGGCTCACGCGGGCGCTGGCGGCCAACGCCGTGCGCGGCGTCTCCGCCGGCTTCAGCAAGGAGCTGGACATCGTGGGCATCGGCTACCGCGCCGAGGTCAAGGGGCGGGTGGCCACTTTCAGCCTGGGCTACTCGCACCCCATCGAGGTCCTGCTGCCCCAGGGCGTCGATCTCAGAATCGACAAGCTGACCCATCTGGTGGTCAGCGGCGCCGACCGGCAACTGGTCGGGCAAGTGGCCGCCAACCTCCGGGCGCTGCGCCCGCCCGATCCTTACAAACAGAAGGGCATTCGCTACACCGGCGAAGCGCTGCGCAAGAAGGTCGGCAAGACCGGAGCGGGGGCCAAATGACCCAGAAGGTCTCTCGGGACGCCAGCCGGCGCAAGATCCACGTCCGCGTCCGGCAGAAGGTGCGGGGAACGGCGGAACGGCCGCGCCTGGCCGTCTTCCGCAGCCTCCACCACATGTACGCGCAGATTATCGACGACACCCAGGGGCGCACGCTGGTGGCCGCCTCCTCCAACGAGAAGAACGCCAAGCTGGGGGGCGGCGGCAACCTCCACGGCGCCCAAGCCGTGGGCCGGCTGGTCGCCGAGCGGGCCAAGGAGAAAGGAATCGCCAAGGTGGTCTTCGATCGCGGTGGATACCTCTACCATGGGCGGGTGAAGGCCCTGGCGGACGCCGCCCGCGAAGGCGGACTGGAGTTCTAAGCGCATGGCTGCACCAACTGTGAAGCCCATCGATCCGCACGGCTTGAACCTCAAGGAGCACGTGGTCTCGATCAACCGCGTGACCAAGGTGGTCAAGGGCGGCAAGAACCTGAGCTTCTCCGCCCTGGTGGTGGTGGGGGACCCGGAGGCCAAGGTGGTGGGTTTCGCCACCGGCAAGGCCCGGGAAGTCCCGGCGGCCATCAAGAAGGGCATCGAGGCCGCCAAGAAGAACCTCAAGAAGATCAACGTGGGGGTGACCACCATCCCGCACGTCGTGCTGGGGCGCTTCGGCAGCGGGCAGGTGCTGCTGAAGCCGGCCCCGGAGGGAACCGGCGTCATTGCCGGCGGGCCGGTGCGGGCGGTCATGGAAGCGGTGGGGATCCCCAACGTGGCCACCAAGTCGATCGGCTCCCACAACCCGCACAACGTGGTCCGGGCCACCCTCGACGCCCTCGAGCAGTTGCGCGACCGGCAAGCGGTGGCTGACATGCGCGGCCTGGCTCTGGAGAAGCTGTGATGGCCGAGGGAAGACTGAAGATCGAACTTTACCGCAGCCCCATTGGCGCTCCGGACAAGCTCCGGCGCGTGGTGCGCGGCCTGGGCCTGAGGAAGCTCAACCAGGTGGTGGAGCGGCCGGACACGCCCGCCATCCGGGGCATGGTGGCCAAGGTGCCGCACCTGGTGCGGATCAGGGAATCGTCATGAATCTGAGCGGATTGAAGCCTCCGGCTGGACAGAAGCACGCCCGCAAGCGCGTGGGGCGGGGCATGGGCTCGGGCCGCGGCAAGACCTCCGGCCGGGGCAGCAAAGGACAGCGCTCCGTCAGCGGCTTCCGCCTTATGCGCGGGTTCGAAGGTGGGCAGATGCCGCTGCACCGCCGCATGCCTAAGCGGGGCTTTACCAACATTTTCCGGAAGCAGTACGCCATCATCAACGTGGGGCGGTTCCGGGACCTGGCCGGCGACAGCTTCGGCCCCGAGCGACTGCTCGAGCTGGGCGTGATCAAGAAGCTGGGCGATGGCCTCAAAGTGCTGGGCGCGGGAGAGCTGACCCGCCCCCTGACCATCCGCGCGCACCGGTTCTCCCGGTCGGCGCGGGAGAAGATCGAGGCGGCCGGGGGCAGCGCGGAGCTGATCGGCGCCGCCCCCGTCTAGCCGGCGAGCGAGTCCTGCCATGAACAAGTTCTTCGAAGCCGTGGCCAACATGTTCCGGATCCCGGACCTCCGCAGGCGGATCCTGTTCACTCTGCTGCTGCTGGCCATCTACCGGCTGGGCGGGCATATCCCCACCCCGGGCATCGACGCGAACCGGCTCGAGCAGTTCTTCCAGTCGGCCGGCGCGGGGACGGTCTTCGGGTTCATCGACCTGTTCTCGGGCGGCATGCTGCGGCGGCTGACCATTTTCGCGCTGGGCATCATGCCCTACATCACTGCCTCGATCATCCTCCAGTTGCTCACCGTGGTCATCCCCACGCTGGAGAAATTGCAGAAGGAAGGCGAGCTGGGGCGGCGCAAGATCACGCAGTGGACCCGCTACCTGACGGTGGGCCTGTCGCTGATGCAGTCCTTCGGCATCGCCACCGGGCTGGCCGCCAGCGAGGGGGGCTTCGTGCTCAACCCCGGCGTGGGCTTCGTGCTGATGACCATGCTGACGCTCACCACCGGCACGGCCTTCATCATGTGGCTGGGCGAGCAGATCTCCGAGCGCGGCATCGGCAACGGCATGTCGCTGATCATCTTCGCCGGCATCGTCATCGGCCTGCCGCGGGCCATCGAGGAGATCTACACCCAGGTGTTCGTGACCCGGCAGTGGAGCGCGCTCCAGTTGATCATCATCCTGATCGTCATGATCGCGGTGGTGGCCTTCATCGTGCTCGTGGAGCGGGGCGAGCGCCGCATCCCGGTGCAGTACGCCAAGCGGGTGGTGGGCCGCCGGGTGCTGGGCGGGCAATCCACCCACCTGCCGCTCAAGGTCAACGCCGGAGGCGTCATCCCGGTGATCTTCGCCTCTTCGATTCTCGCCTTCCCCCAGACGCTGACCATGATGCCTGTGGTCAAGAACAACCCCTGGCTGAGCGCCATGCTGGGGGCCATCCGGCACTCCATGCCCATGTACGTGGTGCTGTACGTGGCCGGGATCATGTTCTTCTGCTTCTTCTACGTGTCGATCATCTTCAACCCCAACGAGGCGGCCGACAACATGCGCAAGTACGGCGGGTTCATTCCCGGCATCCGCCCGGGCAAGAACACCGCCGAGTTCATGAACAAGATTCTGACCCGCATCACGGTGGTGGGCGGGTTGTACCTGGCGCTGCTGTCGATCATCCCCGAGGTCATGATCTCCGGCATCAGGCTCCAGAGCCTGCCCCTGCTGGGCAACTGGATCGACGCCAATTTCCCGCGCTGGCTGCTGGACGGCCTGGGAGTGACTTTCTACTTCGGCGGCACCTCCCTGCTGATCGTGGTGGGGGTGGCCATGGACACGGTCAACCAGATCGAGGCGCAGTTGATCATGCGGCACTACGAGGGCTTCACCCCGCGCTCGGGCCGCATCCGCGGGCGACGGAGCGTGTTCTAGGGATGGCGGCCGCGGCGATCATTCTGTTCGGCCCACCGGGCTCGGGCAAGGGCACCCAGGCGGTGCTGCTGGCCGAAGCCCTGGCTGTCCCGCACATCTCGACGGGCGACATCTTCCGGCAGCACGTCGAGCAGGGCACCGAACTGGGCCGCCAGGTGCGGGCCATCCTGGCTTCCGGCAAGCTGGTTCCCGACGAGCTGGTCAACCGGATCGTCCAGGAGCGGCTGGGCCAGCCGGATTGCGCGGGCGGCTTCGTCCTGGACGGCTACCCGCGCACGCTCCCGCAGGCTGCCACGCTGGCCGGCTGGCTCGCGCCGCGCGGCTCCGAGCAGGTGGTGGTCAATCTGGCGGTGGATTACAATGTAATCGTGGGCCGCATCGGAGCGCGGCGGCAATGCCCGCACTGCGGCGCTTCTTACAATCTGGTTTCGAACCCGCCCCAGAACGATTCCGTATGCGACCGGGATGGGACTCCGCTGAGCACGCGCGAGGATGACCAGGAAGCGGTGGTGCGCCAGCGGTTCCAGACGTACGAGCAGCAGACCGCGCCGCTGCTGGGCTATTTCCGCAGTTCCGGCGGCCGCTTCTACGAGGTGGACGGCTCGACCGGCGGGCCCGAGACCATCGCCCGCCGCATCGTGGAGCTGGTCAGACTGGGATGATCGTCTTGAAGACCCGTGCCGACCTGGAGAAGATGCGCCGCAGCGGCCTGCTGGTGCACCAGATCCTGCGGGTGCTGGCAGACATGGTGAGGGAAGGCCTCAGCACGCGGGACCTGGAGGACGCCGCCGAGAGGATGATGCGCGAGGCGGGGGCCCGGCCGGCCTTCAAGGGCTACTACGTGGAGGCGGCCAAGGCGAAGTATCAATACGTGCTGTGCACCTCGATCAATGACGAGATCGTTCACGGGATGCCGTCGGCGCGGCGGGCCCTGAGGCGGGGCGACATCGTCTCCATCGACACCGGCCTGGAACTGGACGGCTACTACGGCGACGCCGCCATCACCGTGCCGGTGGGCGAGGTCAGTCCCGAGGCCCGGCGCCTGTTGACCGTCACGCAGGAATCGCTGGAGCTGGCCATCGCCAGGGTCCGGACGGGAAACCGCCTGGTCGAGGTCTGCGGGACCGTCCAGCGGCACGTCGAGTCAAACGGGTTCTCGGTGGTGCGGGAGTACGTGGGGCACGGTATCGGGACGCAGTTGCACGAGGAGCCGCAGATTCCCAACTACGTGGATCCCAAGGTGGCCAACCCGCGGCTGAAGCCGGGCATGGTGCTGGCCATCGAGCCCATGGTCAACGCCGGCGGGCCGGAGGCCGTGTTGCTCCAGGACCGCTGGACGGCGGTCACCAAGGACGGCTCGTATTCGGCCCATTTCGAGCACTGCGTGGCGGTGACCGACAACGGCCCCTGGGTGTTGACCCGGCCATAGCGAGGAGAGTGTGAAGCCGGCGGGCCAGCAGGAAGGTGCGGGAAGCAAGGGCGTGGTGGCCACGGTCCTCGAGCTGCTGCCCCAGGCCACCTACCGCCTCGCGTTGGAGTCCCGGCGGCAGGTTCTGGCGCACGCCGCCGGGGCGGGCAAGAATTTTGTGCGCGTCCGGCCGGGCGACCGGGTGCGGGTGGAGCTGTCTGCGCATGACCGGACGCGCGGGCGGATCGTCGAGTTGTTGAGCGGATAGGCGGAATGCTCAGGCTACGAGCTACAGCTTTATGAAAGTGCGTGCCTCAGTCAAGAAACTGTGCGTGAAGTGCAAGGTGATCCACCGCCGTGGCGTGGTGCGGGTCATCTGCACCAACCCGAAGCATAAGCAGCGGCAAGGATAGAGGGAGAAGAGCATGGCGCGAATCGCAGGCGTGGACCTGCCTCCCAGGAAACGGATCGAGATCGGCCTCACTTACATCTATGGCATCGGGCGGGCCCGCTCGAACTCGATCCTCTACCGGGCGGGCGTGGACCGGGACAAGAAGGTCAGCGTGCTGACCGAGGACGAAGTCAACCGCATCCGGCGGGTGCTCGAGGAAGAGGGGGCGGTGGAAGGCGACCTCCGCAAAGAGGTCACCATGAACATCAAGCGGCTGATCGAGCTGGGGGCTTACCGCGGCCTGCGCCACCGGCGGGGCCTCCCCGTGCGCGGCCAGCGCACGCACACCAATGCGCGCACGCGCAAGGGCCCGCGGCGGGGCACCATCGCCAACAAGAAGCGGTCCACATCCAAGACCTGATTTACTCGAAAACCCATGGCGAAAGCACCGGCCAAAGCAACCAAGAAGAAGGCCTTCAAGAAGAAGGAAAAGAAGACCGTTCCCGTCGGGGTGGTGCACATCCAGGCTACCTTCAACAACACCATCGTGACGGTCACCGATCCTACCGGCAACACGGTGGCCTGGTCCAGCGCCGGCTCGCTGGGCTTCCGCGGATCCCGCAAAGGGACGCCCTTCGCCGCGCAGCAGGCCGCGCTGACGGCGGCTAACAGGGCCAAGGAAGCCGGCATGCGCACGGTCGAGGTGCGCGTCAGCGGCCCCGGCGCCGGGCGCGAATCGGCCATCCGCACGCTGGCCACGGTGGGCCTGGAAGTGAAGTGCATCAAGGACACCACGCCCATCCCGCACAACGGGTGCCGGCCGCCGAAGCGCAGGAGGGTGTAAGAGGAAGGCAAGGAGGACGACTTGGCTCGTTACATCGGCCCCGTCTGCCGGCTGTGCCGGCGCGAGGGCATGAAGCTTTTCCTGAAGGGGGAGCGCTGCCACAGCGAGAAGTGCGCCGTCGAGCGGCGCAACTTTGTCCCCGGGCAGCACGGCAAGGACCGCCGAGCCAAGCTGGTGGGCTACGGCCTCCAGCTTCGCGAGAAGCAGAAGGTGCGCCGGCACTACGGGCTGCAAGAGCGGCAGTTCCGCAACGTGTTCGAGAAGGCCAGCCGGGCCGCGGGCGTGACCGGAGAGACGCTGCTCTCCATGCTGGAGCGGCGGCTCGACAACGTCATCTACCGGATGGGTTTGGGCACCAGCCATCCGCAGTGCCGGCAGGTGGTGCGGCACGGGCACATCCTGGTGAACGGCCGCAAAGTGAATATCCCGTCGTTTCTGGTCAAGCCCAGCGACGTGGTGGAAGTGCGCGAGACGAGCCGCAATAACCCCACTATTCTGGCATCGCGGGACGCCACGGCGCACGCTCCCACCCCCAACTGGCTGGAGGTGGACCGCGAGGCCCTGCGCGGCCGCGTCGTCGGGATGCCCAAACGCGAGGACTTGGTGCAACTCCAGTTGAACGAGCGGCTCATCGTCGAGCTGTATTCCAAGTAAGGGGGCAGAATCATGTTCAAAGGCTTTCAGAAACCGAAGCGCCTGGTCGCCAACACGGAAACGCTCACTGAGCGCTACGGCACGTTCAGCGCGCAGCCCTTCGAGCGCGGCTGGGGCACCACCATCGGCAACAGCTTGCGCCGGGCGCTACTCAGCTCCATCGAGGGCGCCGCCATCACCGCGGTCCGCATCGAGGGCGTGGCCCACGAGTTCAGCCCCATTCCCGGCGTCGTCGAGGACGCCACCGACATCATCCTGAACCTCAAGCAGGTGCCCTTCAAGATGAGCGGGGAGGGCGTCCGGACGGCCCGGTTGAGGATCGAGCAGCCGGGCGAGGTCTTGAGCGGGCAGATCGAGACCGACGCCGACGTCGAGGTGCTGGACCGCAACCTGCACCTGGCCACCGTCAGCGAGGGCGGCAAGCTGTCCATCGAGATCCGGCTGAAGACCGGACGCGGCTACGTCAGCGCCGATCGCAACTTCGATGAGGACCTGCCGCTGGGCTACATCCCCATCGACTCGGTGCATTCGCCCGTGCGCAAGGTCAACTTCTTCGTCGAGGCGGCGCGCTACGGGCAGATGACCGACTACGACAAGCTCAGCGTCGAGGCCTGGACCAATGGCGCCATCTCGCCCCAGGACGCCGTGGGCCAGGCCGCCAAACTCATCAAGGACCACCAGTCCATCTTCATCAACTTCGAGGAGTTGCCCGAAGCGATCGAGGAGCCCGCCGAGCGCGCCCTGGACCAGATGGCGGAAATACTCAACCGTTCGGTGGACGAGCTCGAGCTCAGCGTGCGTTCCTACAACTGCCTGAAGAACGCCAACATCCAGAGCATCGCCGACCTGGTGCAGAAAACCGAGGCCGAGATGCTCCGCACCAAGAACTTCGGCCGCAAGTCGCTCAACGAGATCAAGGAGATCCTGACCACCATGGGGTTGCAGTTCGGCATGAAGTTCGACAGTCAGGGCCGCCTGGTCTCGCCCTCCGGCGTGCCGGTCACCCCCACCTTGCCGGAGCAGGGGGAACCCCCGGAGGCGGGCCCGCTGGTCGAGGCCGAGCCCGAGGCGGAGCCCGGGACGGAGGACGGCGACGAGGAACTCACCGAAGGCACCGAGCAGTAGGAGCACAGCATGAGACACAGGCGTGGTGGGTACAAGCTGGGGCGGCCGATCGCCGCCCGCTGGATGCTGCTCAGGAACCTGGTGACCAGCGTCGTCGAGCACGAGCGCGTCGTGACCACAACCACAAAGGCCAAAGCAGCCCGCCCGCTGCTCGAACGCATGATCACCCTGGCCAAAGAGGGCAACCTGCACTGCCGGCGCCAGGCCGCGGCCGTCCTGAAGACCCCCGCCGCGGTCAAGAAGCTGTTCGACTCGCTCGGACCCCGCTTCGGTCAGACCAGCGGCGGCTACTCCCGCATCGTGCGGCTGGGACCCCGCAAGGGCGACGGGGCCGAGCAGGTCATGCTGGAACTGGTGGGTTCCAAGCTGGTCAAGCGGGCGGCCGAGAGGGCCAAACGCAAGGAGGAGCGGCTCCAGAAGATCCGCGAAGGCAAGCACGAGGAGGAGTAGGGCCGGGGCTCTCTGAGTGAGCCGATTCCCGTAAGGCGCAGAATCCACAGTGGTTCTGCTCCGCTTTCGTTTTCTGACCCGAGCGTTTTCTGATGCGGCCAAAAACTTTTTGAAGATTACTTGACACCTGGAGGCTAATATTTTATCATGATGAGTGGATAAGATCCTAGAAGGAGTTTCCCAAATGGCGATCACCAAGTACGACCCATTCGAACTCGGCGAGTTCTCCAGTCCCCTGCGGCTCTTCCAAGACGCCGTCAACCGGCTGTTCAGTGAGCCTGTCACCACCCGGCCCTGGGCGCCGCCCGTGGACATTCTGGAGACCGAGAACGAGCTGGTGCTCAAAGCGGACCTGCCCGACATCAACCTGAAGGACGTGGACATCCAGATCGAGCAGGGCACGCTGACCATGCGCGGCGAGCGGAAGTTCGAGAAGACCGACAAGGGACAGGGCTACCACCGCATCGAGCGCAGTTACGGCCAGTTTGTGCGCTGCTTCGCGCTTCCGGACACGGTGGACACCGACAACGTGAAGGCCGACTACAAGCAGGGCGTGCTGACCCTGACCCTCCCCAAGAAGGAAGTGGCCAAGCCGAAGACCATCAAGGTCCAGGTCACCAACGAGTAACTCGCATCCGTTCGAGCTGCGGGCGGGAGATCCGCCACGGATCTCCTGCCCCAGTTCACGGTGGCAGGGCGGGTGCCCCACTGTGCCAGAATGGAAGTGAGGGCAAGTCAGCCGTGAACAATGTCAAGACCGTCATGTTGCTGGGCCTGCTGAGCGGCCTGCTGCTGGTGGGCGGCCAGGCCCTGGGCGGGCGCCAGGGCCTGTGGACGGGCCTGGCGCTGGCCGTGCTGATGAACCTGGGCAGCTACTTCTTCTCCGACAAGATCGCCCTGTCGATGTACCGGGCGCAGCCGGTCACCGAGCAGGAGCACTGGGACGTTCACCGCCGCCTGGCCCCGCTGGTTCAGAACCTGTGCCACCGCACGGGCCTGCCCATGCCGCGCCTGTGGCTGATTCCGGAGACCTCGCCCAACGCCTTCGCCACCGGCCGCAACCCGGCCCACGCCTCCGTGGCGGTAACGGCGGGGCTGCTGGAGGCGATGGACGACCGGGAACTGGAGGGCGTGGTGGCCCACGAGCTGGGGCACGTAGCCAACCGCGACATCCTCATCAGCTCGGTCGCCGCCACCCTGGCGGCGGCCATCACCTTCCTGGCGCGGATGGCCTTCTTCTTCGGCGGGCGCCGGGACGACGACGAGGGCGGCGGCGGGCTGGCGGACCTGCTGATGCTGCTGCTGGCGCCGCTGGCGGCGGTGCTGATCCAGATGGCGATTTCGCGCACGCGGGAGTATGCCGCCGACGCCTCTGCCGCGCGCTCGACGGGCGGCCCGCAAGGGTTGATCTCGGCGCTCCGCAAGCTGGAGGCCTTCTCGAAGCGCATTCCCACGGACGCCTCGCCGGCCACGGCGCACATGTTCATCATCAAGCCGTTCACCGGCTCCAGCGTGATGCGGCTGTTCTCGACTCACCCCTCGACCGAGGATCGCATCGCGCGCCTGCGGGCCCTGGCCTGATGTTCCCCCTGGCGCGCCTGTGATTGCCTCTGCCGCGGGCAGTGGCGTGATGTCGTTCTTCTCGGTCCCCCTTCCAGCAGCGCCTCCAGGATGCGCCCCGCGGCTTCCTTGCCGCGGGCGCCGACTTCGCCCACTGGGCCGACGCAGCTTGGGCAGCCGTCCTCGCAGCCGCAGGCGGAAAGCAGCTCCCGCGCGTGCGCCAGGAGCTGCGCGGTCATCTCGAACAGCGGCGCGCTCAGGCCCACGCCGCCCGGGTAGTTGTCGTAGAAATACAGGTCCGGCTCGTAGATCTTCAGGCCTCCCGAGATGTCCTCGCCCAGGGCCAGCCCCAAATCCCGCGGGTCGGACATCAACAGCAAGGCCGCCACGCTGCGCAGCACGTTGGCCAGCCCGGTCAATCCATTCTGCTTCTCCGTCACCGAGAGGTCCGTGAAGCGCTCCAGGAAGGCCGCCGGGAAGTGCAGCCAAAACGCCGTGGTGTGCATCTCCTGCTCGGGCATCGACAGGTTGCCGGCACCCACGTTCTCCATGGTGTAGAACTTGATCTTCTTGAAGCCGACGATCTGGCGGTTGACGCGCACCTCGCCGTGGGCGCTGCGCGCGCCGGCGACGCCCGCGGAGGCGAACTCCTGCAATACCTTCACCTGCGTGTAGTCGATGGCGTCGGTGAAGTAGTCGCACTCGACGCGCCGGACGTAGGCCTTGCGGCCCTCGTAGTCGAAACGCTCGACCTGGTACTGGCGGGCCTCGTGCAAGTAGATGGCTTTCTCGTGGAGCATGGTCAGGGCCGCGTGGAAATCCACGTCCGCGATGGCCACGGGCTCGGCGGTGATATCAACCACCACAAAGTTGTCGCTCGAGATCGAGCGCAGGCTGATGGCGTCGGCGGGGTAGGTGTCGGATGTCCAGTGCCAGGCCCCGGCGGAGTGGTGCAGCAGTCCCAGCTCCTCGAGGAAGTGGCACAACTCGGCGGTGGGGTGCGGCCCGAACTTCTCGCCGTCGCGGATGGGCAGCTCGAAGGCGGCGCACTTGAGGTGGTTGAGGAGGATCTCCAGGTTGTCGGGATTGACGCGGGCGTGCTCGACGGACTGGCCGAAGAAGTACTCGGGGTGCTCGACGATGTACTGATCCAGCGGGGCGCTGGAAGCCACCAGCACGGCGGCGGAGGTGGACTGGCGGCGGCCGGCGCGCCCGGCGCGCTGCCAGGTCGAGGCGATGGTGCCGGGGTAGCCGGCCAGCACGGCGGCGTCCAGGGAACCGATGTCGATGCCCAGTTCGAGCGCGTTGGTGGCCACCACGCAGCGGATCTCGCCCTCCCGCAACTCGCGCTCGATGGCGCGGCGCTCGCGCGGCAGGTAGCCCGCACGGTAGCCGCGCACCGCGTCCGGCGCGCGGCTCCAGGCGTCCTTGAGATAAGTCACCAGCACCTCGGTGGCCAGGCGGCTGTTGGCGAACACCAGCGTCTGCTGGCCCCGTTCGAGGAACTCCAAGGCCACCCGCTTGGCTTCGTGCAGGTAGCTGCGGCGGATGCCGAGCTGCCGGTTGACCACCGGCGGGTTGTAGAAGATGAAGTACTTCTCGCCCACCGGCGCGCCACTCTCCCCGATCAGCTCGCAGGGTTCCTCCGTGAGCGCCTGAGCCAGCTCGCGCGGGTTGGCGATGGTGGCCGAGCAGGCGATGAACTGGGGCTTCGACCCGTAGAAGGCGCACACGCGCTTCAGGCGGCGGATGATGTTGGCCAGATGGCTGCCGTAGACGCCCCGGTAGTAGTGCAGCTCGTCGATGACGAAGTAGCGGAGCTTCTCGAAGGCCTTGGCCCAGCGGGTGTGGTGCGGCAGGATCCCGGTGTGGAGCATGTCGGGGTTGGTCAGCACCACGTTGGCACGCTCGCGGATGGCCTTGCGGGCGTCCTGGGGGGTGTCGCCGTCGTAGGTGAAGGCCCGCACCGGCGCGCCCATGGCCTCCACCAGGCCCTGGAGCTCGTCCAGTTGGTCCTCGGCCAGGGCCTTGGTGGGGAACACGTACATGGCCCGTATCTCGGGGTCCTCCAGCAGGCTGTTCAGCACAGGCAGGTTGTAGCAGAGCGTCTTGCCGCTGGCCGTGGGGGTGACCACCACGAGGTTGTGACCCGCCGAGACCAGATCAAAGGCCTGGGCCTGGTGGCTGTAAAGCTGCTCGACGCCCTGGGTACCGAGGGCCTGGCGCAGCCGGGAATCGACCCGGTCCGGGACGGGCGCGTACTCGCCCGGGCGGGCAGCTTGATGATGTACGGCACGGATGGGCGAGTCCGGGTCCAGCCGCCGGGCCTGGAAGTGCGCCAAGGCGGCTTCCAGGCCTGAGGGGCGGGCCCGGGCGGGCTGGGCGGGGGGATCTGGGAAGCCTAGGGAGAGGTTCTGGGGCATGCCTTTCGCCTTTTCTTTGCTCCAGTATACGGCAGAACGGCGGGATTGGGAAGGCGAAAACCGCCTTGCCCTCCCCCAGTTTTGCGTGGGCCCCAAGGTGGCATAGGCATTCTTGCCTGTGTGTCGCGTGTCCCCCAACAGGCCGGGAGGCCTATTCCACCTGTTCGGCGCTCCAACTGGGGGAGGGCAAGGAAAACCGCCCCTACTCGCGCACAAACTCGTGCCGCTGGATGGTGACCGCCATGACGTACACCTTCACATGGCGCAGCGGGTCCGCAATGCTGCCCTCGTAGCGCAGGATCTTCCCCAGGCAGCGCAGGTCGGCGCCCTCGTCGCCGCCCGACGGGCCCGGCAGGCTGATGGTGTATTCGATGGACTCGCCCACGTCCAGGCGCCTGTCGGTAGTGAACAGTACGCCCCGCGAACCGACATTGACGGTCTCGCCCGCGCCGGAGACAGCGCTGGCGCCAACCCGGGCGATGTGCACGGGCAGTCTGAGCTGAAACCTCTGGGATCTCCGTTGCTCGATCACGAGGGGCCTCCCCAATCTAGTCGAAAGTAACCGCTCAGGTCAATAGCCCAGCCACTTTTTCCGGTAACTATGGTTCTGGTACTGCGCCCCGGGGCTGCCGCCCGCCATCCGCCCGTAGCGACGGACTGCCTTCGAGAAGTCGGCGTGCTGCTGCCCTGCCGCCTCGAAATGCGGCCAACTACCAATCCCGGGGCGGCTTTAGCAGGAAGAGTCGGGTCGGATAGGGAGGCTCGTTCTCGGCACCCGACGGGTCCCGCTGGATCGTTCTGAGCTGCTCGAGGCGCCCGGCCAGAGACCGTATCCACGGGTCGTCGGGCGCGAGTTTGAGAGCCTGCCGAATAGCCGCTTGCGCGGCGTCGATCCGCTTGGGCGCGGAGCGCAGCGTGCAGTCGGCCAGGTAGTAGTAGGCTTCGGGACTGCGCGCGCCCAGCGCGACCGCCGTCTCCAGCGCCTGGCGCGCCTCCTCAAAACGCCGGTGAGCCGCCAGGATGATCCCGTGCGCCACCCAGCCGACATGCCACTCCGGCCAGCGGTTCTGAATCTGGTTCAGCAGATGTTCGGCGTCGCCGGTTTGCCGGGCCAGTTCCAGCGTGGCCGCTTTCATCAGCAGTATCTCGCGGTTCTGCGGCAGGATCCGCGCCGCCTGATCGAGCAACCGCAACGCCGCCGGCAGCTCACCGTTCTTGGCCAGGAGAGCAACCGCCTGCTGATACAGATCGGGGCGTTTGGGGGCGGCACCGAGCGCCTGGTCCAAGGCCGCGCCGGCCTCTGGAGACCTCCCGGACGCCTCGAGCATCTGCGCGCGCGCCAGGTAGTAGTCGCCGCTGCGCTCGGATTCCGGCACGCCCTCCATGTGCTGGAGCGCCACGCCCGCGCCCGCGGCGTGGAAGGTCGCGATGGCCAGGTCCAGTTTCACTTCGGTGGAGGGACCTTCCGCCGCGGCCTGTTCCAACAGCTCCCTGGCGAGCGAGTACTGTCTCGATACCAGGAGCGCGCGCCCGGCGCCGGCCAGCACGGCCGCGCCCGGTTTCAGACCGGCGATCCGGCGAGCCGTGGCGGCGGCCTGGTCCACGTTGCCATCATCGAGCAGCAGTTGCAGATAGCGGACCTGCGCGCTGGCGTCGCTGGGATTACTGCTGACGGCCTTCTCGACGCGCGTGCGGTAGTCGGCACGCTGCTCGTCGGGCGTCAGGCTCAGATACTCCACCAGGCCGGCGGGAACAATACGCTTCTTGCTGGGGCCCAGTTGCCGGAAGCGGTCCATCACCACCTTGGACTCTGCCGGTTGCCCGGCTTCGGCCAGAGCGCGGCCATAATGAAGCTGGATTCTGGATTCTTCGGGCGTTAGTTCGGCGGCTCGGCGCAGTACGCGGACCGCATCGGCCGGCCGGTCCAAAGCCAGATAGGTTTGGCCCAGCCGGTCCAGGCCGCTGGGGTCGTCGGGGCGGCGGGCGGCGGCGAATTCCAGGTCCGCCACCGCGGCCTCGGGTTTCCCTTGTCGGTAATACAGACTCCCGCGCGCCGAGCGCGCCTCCACGAAATCCGGTTTCAGGGCCAGCGCCTTGTCCAGGTGTATCAGCCCCTGTGCCGGGTCGGCCTCGCTTTGGGCCAGACCGAGCTCGTAATGCCCGATCGCATCGTTGGGATGCCGCGCTAGAAACCACTCCAGGTCGGCGATGCCTTCCTCGAACCGCCCCAGGCAGACGGCCGTATAGCCGCGCTCGCGGCGGGCGAATTCATCAGTCGGCGCGAGTTTCAGATAGCGATCCCAGGCCGCGAGCGAATCCGCAAACGCCCCCAGATCGCCCGTGACGATCGCCAGCAGCTTCTGTATGTCCGCTCGCTGGGGGGCGAGTTGAGCCGCCTGCGCCAGCCGCCGCAGGGCGACCTCCTTGGTCTTTAGTGCTACCTCCACGTACGCCAGGCTGTAGAGCACGTCCACGTTCTGCGGCTGCTGCCGCAGGGCCCGCTCGAGGACGTCGCGCGCCCGCTCGTGATGGCCCGCATACGAAGCCGCCACGCCCAGGTTGTAGAGCACCTTGAAATCCCCTGGAGCGGCCGCCAGCGCGCGCGCGAGGAACGCCTCGGCCTGGTCATAGTGGCCGGCCCTGGCCAGGATCATGCCCGCGGAATAGGGCGGCAACCGGTTCAGGTACGGAAGAGCTTCCGCCACCCCCCGCTCCAGCGCCGCCGTCGCCTCGCGGATCGCCGCCTTTTCATCCGCGGCTGGGCCGGCCGATATCGTGAGAAAGAAAACGGCGAGCAGGCAAGCGGGGGGTCGTGCCCAACGGCGCATGGAGACTCGCGGTGGACAGCTTATCACATTGGGTATCCTGGCAGATATGACGCGCCGACGAGCGCTGCTGCTCCCCATAGGAGCGCTGGCCGCCATGGCTCCCCGGGCCCGCGCCCAGTATCGCAGCATGGCTTCGCGGGGCGTCAAGGCCGTCCCCCGCGGCAAGCCTTCGGGGCGGCCGTTCCACGCGCGCTTCGTGAACGTGGCCCGCTCGGCCGGCCTGCGCTCGCCTGTGATCTATGGAGACGCCGGCCATCACGATTACATCCTCGACTCCATGGGATGCGGCGCGGCCTTCCTCGACTACGACAACGATGGCTGGTGGGACATCGTGGTGCTGACCGGCCGCCGCTGGCAGTCCACGCCCGAAGAGGCCACCATACGGCTGTATCGGAATAACCGCGACGGCACCTTTTCCGACGTCACCGCGAAGTCCGGATTGGCCCGCAGCGCGTGGGCCGCCGGCATTACGGTGGGCGATTACGATAACGACGGCTTCGACGACCTCTTCATCACCTGCTGGGGCCAGAACATCCTGTTTCACAACAACGGCGACGGCACTTTCTCGGACGTGACAGAGAAGGCCGGGCTGATTCATCCGGGAACGCGCTACGGCACGGGCTGCACGTGGATCGACTACGATCGCGACGGCCGGTTGGATCTTTTCGTCTCGCACTACCACGTCTTCGACCGGGACAAGATTCCGCCGCGCGGCAAGGATCCCTCGTGCAGTTACCGGGGCGTTCCGATCTACTGCGGGCCGGGAGGACTGCCCCAGGAGAGCTGCCGCCTGTACCACAACAACGGCGACGGGACGTTTACCGACGTGAGCGAGAAATCCGGCATCGCGGCCCTCAAGCCGGGCTATGCCCTGACGGCGGCCGCGGCCGACCTCGATGGCGACGGCTGGCAGGACATCTACGTCGCCTGCGACACGTCGCCCAGCCTGCTGTTCCGCAACAATCACGACGGCACTTTCAGCGAGCAGGGCCTCGAGAGCGGCGTCTCACTCAGCGAGGACGGGCAGGAGCAGGCGGGCATGGGGCTGGCCATCGGAGATTTCAACGCGGACGGATTCCTGGACGTCTTCAAGACGCATTTCCGCGACGACACTCCGGTCCTCTACCGCGGCAACGGCAAAGGCTCCTTCCGGGACGTGACGCTCCGGGCCGGCCTGGGAGTAGAAACCCGGTTCGTGAGCTGGGGCGCCGGGATGGTGGACCTGGACAACGACGGTCTTCCTGACCTCTTCTTCACCTCCGGCATGGTCTATCCCGAGGTCGAACAGAAGCTGTCCGATACTCCCTACAAAACGCCGAGCGTGGTATTTCGCAATTTGGGCGACGGGAGGTTCGAAGAACTGCTGGACGAGGCGGGGCCCGGCATCACGGAGGCGCATTCCAGCCGCGGCGTGGCCTTCGGCGACTTCGACAACGACGGCGACATGGACATCCTCATCATCAACATGAACGAGCCGCCGTCGCTGCTGCGCAACGATGTGAGCGGCGACAATCACTGGCTCAAGGTGCTGCTGATCGGCGCCGCCTCGAACCGCAGCGCCATC
>CAZIRH010000048.1:0-17649 GCA_964541065.1 uncultured Solibacteraceae bacterium | reverse complement strand
GGCCCCTGATTGTCGCGGATGCCGACGCCCCGCCGCTCGTCAAGATGATCCGGGGACTCGTGCGCGACCCGGCTTTCACCAACCCCATCGAGCACGCCGAACTGGGCACCATCCGCGGGCTGGTGGTGTTCATCCCGCGTTCCGGACTGGTTTCCGCGAAGGGCGACGTCTGGGTGGCGCTCATGGGCCGGCTGGACAACCAGGGTGAGAGCGAAGCGGCTCTCCCCGTGGAGCAACTGCGCCTGCGCTCCGAAGCTGGCGAGGATTACGCCCCTGCCGGTGTTGGAGCGAAAGGCAAGGTGTCGATCCCCCCGCACCTCAGCCGACTGTCGCTGGCGCCCAAGTCCGCCATGCCGGTGCTGCTGATCTACCGCACCAAGGGTTCCCGGCCGGGGGACTACACGCTGACCTTCGGCCAGGCCCCCTCCGGTGCGGAGTAGTCCGCTTCGCGGCTACTTCGGGTAACGCGGATCGGCTTTGACTTCGTTGATTTGCAGGACGTGCCGCTCGGTGTGCCCGGCGATGGAGAGCAGCCACTGGTAGGCGTCCATGGCCTCGCCGGTCCCCGCGCCGGCGAAGTGGCTGCGCAGGTCGTCTTCGGTGGTGCGGACGTAGTCCAGCGTGCGCTCGCGCCGCGCGATGAAGTGCTCCGCCAGCTTGGCCGGCGTCTCCCACCGCGCCCGCGGCTCAGTGCGCGGCTCGCTGGCCTTGGCCTTCTGGCTGCGGTCCACCCAGCCCTTCATCAGCTCATCGTCGGACACCGTGGATTTCCTCCCCGGCGTGGCCGGCGCTTTGAGCATCTGCTGGACGCGCTCGAACATGAAGTCTTCGCTCAGCGCCACGTGCTCGGCGCACTCGGCGATAGACCAGCGCTCCGGTGCCGGCTTGAACGCCCACTGCGCCGCCGTAAGCCCGGCGATGGCGTCCAGGAACAATTTACGCGTGGCGTGCAGGTGGCTCAAGGCGAAGTCGCGGTCGCGCCGTGTCAGTCCCTGTCCCCACAGGGCGGCCGCCAGCAAGAGGGCCGGTAGTGTCCGTTTCATCATCACTTTAGTGTGCAGTGTCCCCGCGCCGGGGCGCAACCGGGGCCGTCCGGGCTCGAGTGGGCCTAAACCTCCAGCCCCCTCCTGCCGATAAGCCACAACGCGAGTGTCTGGTTCGCCCGCATGCTCATGCCAGGTGACAACGGGAGCCAGTCCGAGTATCTGGAAAGCTGCACGCCGCTGGTCGGCTGGCAACTGCTGTGGGAAGGCCACCTGCCCCAGCTCGACCAGCCGCCCACCATCCTGATCGTCGATCACCAGGAGATCAACCGCCGCATGCTGAGCGGCATGCTCAAGGAGGTCGGCTATTGCCTGCTGGAGGCCTCGCGCGCCGCCCAGGCCTTCGAGATCCTCGAACGCACTAAGGTGGACCTGGTCATCGCGGATCTGATGATGCCCGAGATCAGCGGACTGGATTTCTGCCGGCGGATGAAGACCGATCGCGGCACCTACCTGATCCCGGTGCTGATTATCACCAGCCTGCAGGGCGAGGAGACGGAAGTGGCCGGGCTGGCCGCGGGCGCGGATGACTTCCTCATCCGGCCGCTTCACGGCGTCGTGGTCCGTACCCGCATCGCCACCCTGCTGCGCCAGAAGGCGGCCGTGGACTCGCTGGAAGAGGCCGAGTCCATCCTGTGCGTCCTGGGCCAGGCCATCGAACAGCGCGACGAGGCCATCGGCGGGCACTGTAGGCGGCTGGACCGCATCACGGTGGCCATCGGTTCGGCGCTGGACCTGTCCCGCCCCCAGCTACTGGCCCTGCACCGCGCCGCCTTCCTCCACGACATTGGCAAGGTGAGCGTACCCGACTCGATCCTCTTCAAACCTGGCCCCCTCTCCCGGCAGGAATGGGACATCATGCGTCAGCACCCCATCAAGGGCGAGCAGATCTGTCGGCCCGTCAAGAGCCTCGCCCCCGTGCTGCCTATCATCCGCAGCCACCACGAGCGCTGGGACGGCTCCGGCTACCCGGACGGGTTGGCCGGCGAAGAGATCCCCCTGCTGGCGCGCATCCTCCAGGTAGCCGACATCTACGATGCCTTGAGCTCGCCCCGGCCCTACAAGCGCGCCTTGCCCGGCCCGCGGGCGCTGGAAATCCTGGAAGAAGAGAGTCACCGGGGCTGGCGCGACCCCAAATTGATCCGCCTGTTCCGCGGGCTCTGGGAGACCGTCCTGTGGCCCCTCGAGCAGCAGGTCGCCGCTCAGCGCATCCCGCCCCGGACCTTCGAGCCGGCGCCACTCGAAGACCTGCCCGCAGCTTCGCTCAGGTAGAAGGCGCCGGGAGGCATCACTTCCCCAGCCGGAAGTCCACCTCGAGGGTCGTCACCACCTCGACCGGCTCGCCGTTGAGCGTGCTCGGCTGGTAGCGGTACTGCCGCACCGCGTTCTCGGCTTCAGCGGCCAGCAACGGATGGGCTCCGCTCATGAGCGTTACGTTGCCCACCGTCCCGTCCTTTTGGACCACGGCCATCAGCACTACCACCCCTTCAATGCCCAGGGCCTTGGCCCGCTCCGGATAGCTGGGCTTGGCTTGCCGGATCAGCTTCAAGGGTTCGAGCCTGCCCCCGACGCGAAACGGACCGTGAGCCGGGGCGCCCGGCGTGCCCTCGGAGCGCACCTCGAGCCGCTCCGCCACCTGGCCCAGCCGGAGCACCACGTTGACCGGGATCACGCCCGTGGCGCCTACCTCTACGCCCGAGCGCCGGAATTGCTGGAAGCCCTTGGCGCGCACTTCCACCTCGTGGCGGCCCGCGACCAGCCCCTGGAAGGCGAACTCGCCGGCCTCGCCGGTCGTCGCCGACTGGCGCGCGCCACTGACGACGTTCGTGACCACCACTGCCACACCCGGAACCACGGCTCCGGTGGGATCCCACACCCGGCCAGCGATGCTGCCCGCCTGCGCGGGCCAGGCCATCCAGGCGGCCAGGCACACCCCAAGCACACTGATTCTCTTCATGTCATTGACCTCCTCAGGTTCGAAACAAACTACGCTATGGTCTTCCCCGGTCCGGGCCCGGCGGGATAGTTCCGCGGACCTCGATGCTCTCCTTGACCACGCCCAGCCGCAGCACCGCGTCGAGCCGGCGGGCGCTGCTGGCGTCCAGCACGATGTCGCGCCCCCGAAGCAGCATGAAACCCCGGGCGCGAACCTCCCAGTCATAGCGCCCGGCAGGCAGCTCCGCCAACGAATAGGCGCCCGCGCCGTCCGTCACGGCGGTTCGCTCCACACGCCCCGCGCGGTCTGTCACCGCCACCCGGGCGCCCGGCACCACGGCGTAGGTGCCGTCGTAGACGACGCCGGACAGCGCGCCGGTCGCAGTCACCGGGGGCCGCGGGCGCATCGCCGCCAGTGGAACCGCCACTGCCGCCAGGACTACTCCCGTCAACCCCGCCGCCCAGCGCGAGAGCGCCCTCCGCAAGCTGGGGTCCAGAATCGCCACCAGGCGCCCCTCGAATTGCGACCGCCGCGCCATGGCCACCGAGCCCAGCGCCCAGTCCTGCCGGTAGCGCAGCAAACGGGCCATTTCGAGCAGATGTCCGGCATACTCCGACGCCCGGGTGCCCAGTTCGAGCACGCGATCATCGCAGGCACGCTCACGCTCGAGGGTGTACTGCCGCGCCGCTGCCCACGCCAGCGGATTGAACCAGTGCAGCGCGCAAGCCGCCTGCGCCAGGATCTGTGTCAGGCAGTCGCGCCGCTCGACATGCGCCAACTCGTGCAACAGCACCACTCGCCGCCGCTCCACCGGCCACGAGCCAGCGTCCGCTGGCAGCAGCACTACCGGCCGCCGCAGGCCCCACGTCATGGGCAGGGCCACTTCGCCGGACTCCAGCAAGGTCACCGGCGAGGCGAGGCCCAGGCGCCGTGCCAGCGCCTCCACCAAGTCCGCCCACTCGCCGCCGGCGACTGGGCGCGCCCGACGGCTCAAGCGCCGCACGCGCACCGTTCCGACTACCAGACGCGCAACCACCAGCCCGGCGCCCAACGCCCACACCGCCACCGCCAGCCTGGGCCAGCCCGGATACGCCGGCGCGGAAGCCGGCGCGCCGTCCAGGGGTACCTTGCCACGGGGGGCTGCCAGCGTTTCGGCCGACGCCGGCAACACCGGCGCTTCCCACTTCGGCAGGATCACCGCGAGCACCGGCAGAAGCAGCACGCTGGCCAGAGCCGCCGTCCACAACAGGTGGCGCGTCGAGGCCGAGGCCCGCCGCAGCGCCAGGCTCAGCAGGAACGCCGCCGCCAGAACCACCGCGCCCTTGGCGGCCACATCCAGCAGCCACTGCCCGCCGCCGCTCATCGACCCTCCTGCCTGGCCTTCTCGACCAGACCCGCGATGCGCTCCAGTTCCTCGCCGCTCAGATCTCCCGCCGAGGCGTCCAGCAGCGCCGCCACGGCCTGCCCGCGCGAGCCGTCGAAGAAGGTCTCCACCAGGTGCCGCAGCGCCGAGCGCTGGGCCTTACCCCGCGTCAGGGTCGGCAGGTACACGTAGCGCAACCCTTCTTCTTGATGCCGCACGTGGCCTTTTTGTTCCAGCACCCGCAGCAGGGCGCGCACCGCGGAGTAGCTGGGCGCATCGGGCAGCCGCTCCTGGACCTCGGCCGCGGTCAGGCAGCCGCGCTGGTAGAGCAGGTCCATGATCTGGCGCTCGCGGCGGCTCAGGTGGCTGAAGGAAGCGCGGTTCATGCGGCGGCCTCGGCGGGGGGAATGCTGCAAAACCAGCATTATGCTAAAAATTTAGCACATCGACCTGGGCCTGTCAAGAGGCTAGGCCCTTTTGCCTCTTGCCTTTTGCCTTCCCTTACGCTTGTGCCAGCTTCCCCGCCTGCGCCTGAACCTTGCGGATGGCCGCGGCGTAGTAGACTGAAGTCCTAACCATAATGGCCAGAGAATACGACCTGACGCCCAGGCTGGTGCCGCCGGTCCAGACGCCCTTCCGGCGCATCTCAACGCCGCTGCCGGTTCCGGGGTCCCTGCCCCTTCTGGAGAGGCTGGCCCGCCACGAGCCTGCGGCCATGCGCGGCCAGCCGCCCATCGTCTGGGACCACGCCGAGGGCTTCCAGGTCTTCGACGCCTGGGGCAACTGCTGGGTGGACTGGTCCTCGGGCGTGCTGATCACCAACGCCGGGCACGGGCGCGAGCGCGTCCGGGAGGCGGTTGCGCGGCAGGCCGAGAGCAAGCTGCTGACGAGCTATTGCTTCCCGAGCGAGATCCGTGCGCAACTGGTGGAAAGGCTGGCCTCCCTGCTCCCCGAGCCGCTGAAGAAGATCTTCCTGCTGACCACGGGCTCGGAGACGGTCGAGTGCGCCATCAAGCTGTGCCGGACCTGGGGCGTCAGGCAGGGCGGGCGTTCCAAGCACATCATCGTCTCCTTCGAGAAGGCCTTCCACGGGCGCACGCTGGGCGCGCAGCAGGCCGGCGGCATCCCCGCGCTCAAGGAATGGATCGTCAACCTGGATCCGGGCTTTGTGCAGGTCCGCTTCCCGGACGGCTTCTGGACCGAGGACACCTCGTTTGAGGCCTTCGAGCGGCAGCTTTTCGAAGCGGGCATCGAGCCGCAGAACGTCGCCGGAGTGATTCTCGAAACCTACCAGGGCGGCACGGCGGGCTTCGCCCCGCGCGAGTACATGCAAGCGCTGCGCCGCTGGTGCACGGGGCACAAGGCGCTGCTGGTTATGGACGAGGTACAGGCGGGCTTTGGCCGGACCGGCACGCTGTGGGGCTTCGAGCACTACGGCATCGTGCCCGATTTGGCGTGCTTCGGAAAGGGCATCACCAGCTCGCTGCCTCTGGCGGCCGTGGCCGGCCGGGCGGAGGTGATGGATCAGTTCGGGCCTGGCACGATGACCTCGACCCACACCGGCAATCCCATCTGCTGCGCCGCCGCGTTGGCCTCGATCGACCTGGTGGTCGAGGAGAACCTGGCCGAAAACGCGCGGCGCGTGGGCGCCGTGCTGCACCGGAAGCTCCTCGAGATCCAGGGGCGGTATCCGCAGTTGGGGGGCGTGCTGGGCCGGGGACTGGTAGCCGGCGTGATCTGCCTGCGCCCGGGGGCCAAAGAACCCGATGGAGACCTGGCCTGGGAAATCGTGCGCCGGTCCGTGGAGAAGGGCGTGCTGATGTTCTGTCCCGTCGGCTTCCAGGGTTCGACGGTCAAGATTGCCCCGCCGCTGGTCATCACGGAGGAGGCTGTGCTCGACAGCGTGGCCGGCTTCGCCGAGGCGGTGGCCGAGGCTGTGGCGGCCCACTCGGGAGCCGCCAGATGATCGGGCCGCAAGTCGTCGTCATCGGCGGGGGCATGATCACCAACGACCAGCTCCTGCCTTCGCTCTATCACCTCCAGCGCCAGGGGCGCATGGGCGAGATCTCGATCTGCGCTTTGAACGCACGCCCGCTCAAGGAACTGGCCGCTTCCGAGCAGTTCGCGCGGGCCTTCCCAGGGCAGTCTTTCCGTCCCTATCCGGATCTGGGAGGCGATCTTGACAAGCCCGACCCGGACCTGTACCGCGAGGTGATCGCGCAGCTTCCGCCGCGCAACCTCGTCGTGGTGGCGGTCCCGGATCAACTGCATTTCGACGTGATCATGGCGACCCTGAGCGCCAACCAGCACGTGCTGACGGTCAAGCCCCTGGTGCTGACGGCGCGCGAGTCGCTCATCATCGAGAGAGAAGCCTTCTCGCGTGGCCTGCTGGTGGGCATCGAGTATCACAAGCGCTTCGACGACCGCAGCCTGATGGCGCGCGGCCGCTACCGCGCCGGCTGGTTCGGCGAGTTCCGCCTGGGCACGGCCTGCCTGCTGGAGAAGTGGTACTACCGCCACTCGAACTTCCAGAACTGGTGCACCGTCGAGAACTCCGACGCCTTCGCTTACGTGGGCTGCCACTACGTGGACCTGGTGCACTTCATCACGGGGCTGCTGCCGGTGTCCGTCAGCGTCTACGGCATCCGCGACCGCTACCCCAACGGCAACGAGGGGTTCCTGTGGACCGACGCCCGCGTGATCTGGAACAACGGCGCCTGCCTCAATGTGCAGAACGCGCTGGGGTTCCCCGATGCCGCGCCGGGAACTAACACCCAAGGCCTGACCATGTACTGCGCCGGGGGCGACAGGGGGGCGCTGATCTCGCACTCGGACCAGTACCGCGGCCTCAAATACTCGTACGCCCGCCAGCCGGACGGTCCCGGAGCGACCATCTACGCCGAACCCAGCCCGGACTACCTCCAGTACGTGGATCTGGGCGGGCCGGGCCTGGTCCCGGTGGGATACGGCTATCGATCGGTCGAGTACATCGTCGAGTCCGCCATCCGCCTGGAAGCGGAGACCGCCAGCCTGGCCGAGCGTCAGGAGCGCCTCCGCCAGATCGACTCCGCGGGCATCATGGCGACGCCTAACAATAGCCGTTTCAACGAGTTAGTCCTCGAAGCCGGGCGCCTCTCAATCCTGAATGCCGGCCGGGAAGCCCTCATTGAGTACGGGGAGGTGCCGGGGGTGCGGCTGGGGTGAGCAGCACCGGATAAAAGTTGTTAATCTGGTAACACGCTCGCGCTTGGCAAGCGTCGTAACATTTCTAGACCAGCGTGGCTGCGGTATGCTGTCAGTCTGACCGCATCCCCGGCAGTTCGGCTCAGGAGGTTGTTTTGGATCTGAGAGGTGTCCTTGCGCTTCTTCTAACCGCCGCCCTAGCCATGAGCACCCCCGGCTGGGGCCAGCAGCAGAGTGCTCCACCCGCCAAACCCACCAGTCCACCCAGTGCCCCCAGTCCGCCGAGCCCCCCTGGCACACTGAAAATCGTCGTGCTCCAGGGCGAGGGCGCCACCAACAGCATCGCGGCGAAGACCGCCACGCAGCCCGTGGTGGAAGTCCGCGACGAGAGCGCCAAGCCCGTGGCCGGGGCGGAAGTGATCTTCCAGTTTCCCGCGGCGGGGCCGGGCGGCATCTTCCACGGCTGGATGCGCACGCAGACGGCCCGGACCAACGAGCAGGGCCAGGCGGGGACCAGCGGTCTGGTGCCCAACGACGAGGCCGGCCGGTTCAACATCAAGGTGACGGCCACCGAGGGCAACCGCACCGGCAGCGTGGTCATCGCGCAGACCAACGTCCAGCGTACGGGCGGCGGGCGGGCCACGGCCGGAAGTTCATGGAAATGGAAGGTCATCGGGCTGGTCGGCGCGGGTGCCGTGATCGGCGGAATCTATGCCGCCAAGCGCAACGGCACCGCCGCCGCGGCCGTGACGCCGGCGACTCCCATCACGGTGACCGTAGGGTCGGTGACCGTGTCCGGTCCCCGCTAGGCCCATGCGGACTGTTCTCAAAGAGGTTCTTCCCATGCGTAACCGCAAATCTGTCATCATGCTTTGCGCGCTCCTGATCGGCGGGCTGACGTTGGCGGCGCAGGAAGCCAGCATCAGCGGGCCACTCTCGGGGTTCGTGTTTGATCGCGCTTCGCGGAGCATCCGCCCGATCGTGGGTCTGCCGGGCGCCGCCTACCTGGGCGACGCCGTAGCAGCAGGCCTGGATTGGGCCGCAGTGGCTCCCGAAGGCGCTGTGGCGCTGGCGGCAAGGGACGGCCGGTTGTGGGCTGTCCGCGGCGTGGGCGCCGAGCAAACGTGGGTCGCAGTGGAGGGGGTGGTCGCCACTCCCGACCGGGCGGCCTGGAACGCGGACGGTTCCCTGGCGGTGGTCTACGCCCGGGAAGAGGGCCGCGTCCAGTTCCTGCGCAACCTGGCTGATGACCCGGTGGCCGGCCCGGCTGTCGAGCTGCCGGGGCGCATCTCGGCTCTAGCCCTCGAGAGCGCCAGCGGCTGTGCCGTGGCCGGCGTCGAGGCCCCGCGTGACGGCGGCCTGTACCTGGTTTGCCCGGAGGCTCCGGTTCGGCAACTGGCGGCGATGGCTGAGCCGGCCGCGATCGCGCTGGCTGGCGGGGGCCGCGACCTGTTCGTGGCCGAGCGCGCCACCGGCCGCATTCTGGAGATCCGGGACTTCCGCGACGAGGCCGCGGTCATGGTGTTCGCCGCGAGCCCCGGAGAGGGATGGGATCCCGTAGGGCTGGCGGTGTCGGCCGACCAGCGGCGCCTGTTTGTGGCCGACCGCGCGGGCCAGCGCGTGGACGCCTACGAAGTGGCGACGCGCACGCTGCTGGCGCAGATCGCCGTGGACGGGGAGCCGTCGCTGCTCGAGCCGCTGTCGGTGAAGTCCGTGTTCCTGTTGAGGAGCGCCGGGGGAGGTGGTGAGCCGCTCCTGGTGCTGGATGCCGGCCGGGAGCCGGCAGTGTATTTTGTTCCCGCCGGGAGGGGCGAATGAGCCGGCCCAACTACATCTTGATCCTGAGCCTGGCGGCGCTGCTGTGCCTGGTGCTGCCGGCTTACCCGCAGGCCTCCCCCTTCTCGGTGCGCGTGCAGTACGGCGCCACGGCGGCGAGTTACACCGAGGGTAGCACCATTACGGTGCCCGCCGACGCCATCGGGCAGGCCACCCACATCTTCGTGACGCTCACCTACCGGGGCACGAGCACGGTGGACATTACCTCCGTGGAGCTGGCCGGGCACACCGATTTCTCCCTGCTGGCGGTGCCGGATCTGCCGACGACGTTGCGGCCCAACGGTACCCTGACCGTGACCTTCCGCTACCTGCCGACAACCAGCGTGCGTGTGTCGGCCCAGGCCAGTTTCGGCTACACCGAGGCGCGGACCCCTGCCAGGCTGACGGTGAACCTGGCCGGCATAGCGCCGGAATTCGCCTTCAGCTACACCCCGCCTGGCGGCAACGCGACGCTGATCGAGGCCGGCGGCAGTGTGACCTTCCCGGTCACGGCCATCGACACCACGGTCTCGGCCACGTTCGTGCTCACCAACCGCGGCAGCGGCCCGGGCACGACCGGCTCGATCGCGCTGGTCGGACCCGCCTTCCAGTTGGTGGGCGTGCCCTTGCCGAACACGGTGGTCGAGTCAGGCAGGGACGTCCGCTTCACCATCACCTTCACGCCCAAGCAACTGGAGGCCAGCCAGGGCGTCCTGACCGTCAGCGTGGCGAACCGGCAGGTCAGCTTCAACGTTTCGGGGACCGGCTCGGCCGGTGTGTTCGTGTATGCGACCATCCGGGACGGTTTGACCGCCGCAGTGGCGCCCAACCAGGTGATCACGCTGCCCGACGCGGCGATCGGCGACAAGAGCAGCGTCTTGGTACGCGTGCAGAACGCGGGGAACGCCGACGGAACCATCAGCACGATCAGCGTTCAAGGCACGGGCTTCCAGCTCAGTGACGTCCCGTTCCTGCCGGTGACCCTGCCGCCCGGCGGGGCCATCGCTTTCACCATCAACTTCACGCCCAGCCAGCCGGGCTGGAGCTCCGCCCGGCTGAAGATCGGCACCGACACCTTCGACGTGCGCGGCGCCGGGCTGGGCGCCTTGCTGGCTTTCGCCTACACCGTCGGCGATGTGACCACCGCGGTGCAGAACAACGGTTCGGTGATCGTCACCCCCGTCCAGGTGGGCCGCACGACCTCCGTGCGCTTCTTCCTGATCAACAACGGCACGGCTCCGGCCACGGTAAACAGCATCAGCGTCACGGGCACGACCACGGCCTTCACGCTGTCGGAGGTGCCGACGCTGCCGCTGAGCGTCTCGCCCGGCGGTACGGCTATGTTCACCATACAGTTCACGCCCACCGTCACCGGAACCATCACTGCCACGCTCAAGGTGGACACGCAGAGTTTCACGCTGTCGGGCTCGGCCACGTCTCCGGATCCGCTGCCCGGCTACAAGTTCGAAGCGCCCACCGGGGCGCAGGAACCCATGAAGCAGCCGCAGATCGGCCTGACCCTGGCGGCTCCTTACCCGCTGGCGCTCACCGGCGCCCTGACGCTGGCCTTCTTCTCGAGCGCGGAGGTCCCCTCCACCGATGCCTCGGTGCAGTTCGCCACCGGCGGCCGGACGGCGAGTTTCACCATCCCGGCCAACACCACCCGGGCCGTCTTCCAGCCCAACGCTACCCAGATCGCGGTGCAGACGGGAACAGTGGCCGGGACCATTACCCTGACCCCGTCGTTCGCCACCACTGCGGGGATCGACCTGACGCCCGCGAGTCCACCGGCGCTCAGCCTGGTGATTCCGCAGTCGGTACCGCGCCTGCTGGGGGTCGAGGTGTCGGCCAAGGCCAGCAACACCTTCACCCTGACCGTGCGGGGCTACTCGACCAGCCGCGTGGTGACCAAGATGGACTTCCAGTTCACGCCCACCAGCGGGGAGAACGTCTCCACCACCAGCCTCAGCCTGCCGGTCGAGGCCAATTTCGTGGGCTGGTATCAGCAGAGCACCTCTCAGCAGTACGGGAGCCTGTTCACGGCCACCATCCCCTTCACCCTGCAAGGTGATTTGACGACCGTCACCAGCCTGGCGGATGCGATCCAGTCGGTGTCGGTCACGCTGACCAACCGCCAGGGGACCTCGGCGGCCCAGAGGGTGTCGCTGCGCTGAGCGATTGCGCGGAGGGCCGCATCGTGCTAGGATGGATGCTGACCCTCTTGTCAGTTCCGGGGACGTAGTTCAGTTGGTTAGAACGCCGGCCTGTCACGTCGGAGGTCGCGAGTTCGAGTCTCGTCGTCCCCGCCATTCTTCTTAACAAGCTCCGGAGGCGTGTCTCAAGCGTCCCGCCATCGCTGGGGGGTGGGATCTCGCCGTCGGCGAGCCGCTCCAGGGTGCTGCTCCGCGTTGATATGCCGGGGTGCTGGAGGACGGCTGAGGCATGACGCGACGCGAGTTTTCACTCTCTCTGGCCGCAGGATGGAGCGCTGCACGCAAGATCACCAACCTGGAATATCAGACCGCGGAGCAGATGGCCCTGGCGCTCCGGGCGAGGAAGATTTCTGCAACCGAACTGATGCAGGAGACCTGGGCGCGGATCGATCGGCTGAATCCGAAGGTCAATGCGATCATCCTGCCGTTCCGCCAGGAGTCGCTCAAGCGGGCGAAGGAAGCGGATGCGGCGCTGGCGAAGAAACAGATCTGGGGACCGCTGCATGGCGTGCCGGTCACGATCAAGGAAGCGTTCGCCATGGAGGGCGTGCCGACGTCGGCGGGCGTCAAGGATTGGTTGAGACTTTTGCCGAAGCGGGATGCCGACGCCGTGGCGCGGTACAAGAAGGCCGGGGCGATCATCGTCGGGAAAACGAATGTGCCGGTAATGCTGATGGACTGGCAGAGCGCCAACCCGATCTATGGGATCACCAACAACCCTTGGGACGTGACTCGGACACCTGGCGGGTCGAGCCGAGGAAGCGCGGCGGCGCTGGCGGCGGGGCTCGGGTATTTGTCGCTGGGTAGCGACATCGGAGGCTCGATTCGCGTGCCGTCGCACTTCTGCGGCACCTATGGGCACAAGCCGACGCTGAACGTGGTTTCGTTGCGGGGGCACGTTCCGCCGCCGGCGGTGGTGGAGCATCCCTTGCAGCCGGACCTGGCGTGCGTGGGGCCGATGTCGCGGTCGGCGCGCGACCTGATGCTGGCGATGAATGTGCTGGCCGGGCCAGACGGCGATGAGGCGAAAGCGTGGACCTTCACCATGCCGAAGCCCCGCCAGAAGCGGTTGCAGGATTTCCGCATCGGATATGTGTTCGATCATCCGCGCTGTCCGCTGGCCAACGACGTTGCGCCGGTATTCGACCGGACGCTGAGCGCCCTCTCCAGGGCCGGCGCGAAACTCACGAAGGGGTTTCCGCCGGGACTGGATTTGAAGGACAGCTTCGACACGTATGCCTACCTGCTGGGAGCAGTGACAAACGTTTCGTCGGATGAGGAGATCGACCGCCTGCGGGAAGAGGCGAAGAAGCGGAAAGAGCCGAATCCGCTGACGGATTCGGTGTTTCTGCCACATAAGTACTGGGAGCGAGCGGCGGGACGGCGGATGGTCCTGCGTGCGTTGTGGCAGGTGTACTTCCAGAACTTTGACGTGTTCCTGATGCCGGTGGAGTTCCTGCCGGCGTTTCCGCACAATCACGCGGCGAGCAAGCCGACCGTGCCGACGGCGAGCGGGCCGCGGCCATACTTCGACATGATCTTCTGGCCGCACTTCGCAATCGTGACCGGGCTGCCGGCGACGGCGGTTCCCATCGGGCTGACCAAGGAGGGCTTGCCGGTGGGTCTGCAAGTGCTGGGGCCGTATCTGGAAGACGCCACGCCGCTGGAGTTCGCTGCGCACATGGAGCCGGTGACGGGAGGATTCGCAAAACCACCAGGTTATTGAGACCAGGGCGTGCGTGCGGGCTTGAGGGAGCCGGCTGTGAGAGATCAGCCGCGGCGGCAGGGCCCCGAGCAGTGATCGTGCCTCGCTGCGCCGGCCGAGCGCCCGTCGTTGTACCGTCGAAGGGTCGATCCTCACTTCGTTCAACGGAGGCCCCCGTGGAGACCGTCACCGTTTCAAGAAAATACCAGGCGGTCATTCCGCGGGCGATACGCCGGTCGCTGCGAATCGAGCCTGGCCAGAAAGTCCAGGTGTTTCTGTACGGGGACCGGATCGAGTTCGTCCCGCCGAAACCCATGCGGCGGATGCGGGGCTTCCTCAAAGGAATTGACACGGCGGTAGAGCGGGAGCCAGGGGCATCGGCGGCGTGAAATACGTGGCCAAGAGGTAGATCGCGGCCGGGCGGGGTCGCTGGACAGCGGGGGGATCGTTTCTTGACACTGCCGCGGTAGTGGCAGAATAGAAACGATCGGAAGACCACCATCATGACCCGAACAGGACTGATCTGCTCCTTGTGCCTCGCCGCGGGCGGGCTGCTGTGGCCGGCCGCCGGCGAGCCGGTGGACTCTTTCTCCCGCTTGCGCGAGCGGTTTCGCAATCCGCCGGCCGCGTATCGCACGCTCCCCTTCTTCGTCTGGAACGGCGAGGTCACGGAAGCCGACATCGACAAGTACCTCGCGGACTTCCACGCCCAGGGGATCGGCGGCGTCTTCATCCACCCGCGTCCCGGCTTGATCACGCCGTACCTGTCCGACCGCTGGTTCGAGCTATGCCGCTACACGGTGGAGAAGGCCAAGAAACTGGGCATGGAAGTGTGGCTGTACGACGAGAACTCCTACCCCAGCGGCTTCGCCGGAGGCCACGTGCCGGCCGAAATGCCGGAATCCTACAACGAGGGCCAGGGCCTGCTGCTGCGCAAGAGCCGTGAAATGACGGCCGCGCAGGCCGCCCGCTGCAAGGTGCTACTGGAGCGGACCGGCGAGGCGTTCCGGGTGCTGGAGACGCCCGCGGGCGCCATGGGCCGCGAGGGCGACTTCTGTTGTTTCGAGCTGGCCTACTACGGGCGGAGCGGCTGGTACGGCGGCTTTTCCTACGTGGACCTGATACGCCCGGGCGTGACCGAGAAGTTCATCGAGCTGACCATGCGCGGCTACGAGCGCGCGCTCGGCGGCGAGTTCGGCCGGGTGGTTCCCGGCATCTTCACCGACGAGCCGCACATCCAGGAGCCGGTGCGGAAGGACGGCATGCGGTGGACGCCCGACCTGTTCGCGCGGTTCTCCGAGCGCTGGGGTTACGACCTGAGGCCGCAGCTTCCCGCTCTGTTCGAGGAGACGGGCGACTGGCGGAAGGTGCGACACAACTACTACGCGCTGCTGCTGGAGCTGTTCATCGACCGCTGGGCCAAGCCCTGGCGCCGCTACACCGAGGCTAAGGGCCTGTCGTGGACCGGCCATTACTGGGAGCACGAGTGGCCGAGCCCCGGGCACTGTCCCGACACCATGGCCATGTACGCCTGGTTCCACGTGCCCGGCATCGACATGCTGTTCAACCAGTTCCGCGAGGACTTGAGCGCCCAGTTCGGCAATGTGCGGTCGGTGAAGGAACTCGCGAGCGTCGCCAACCAGCTTGGGCAGAGGCGCACGTTGAGCGAGACTTACGGCGGCGCGGGCTGGGAGCTGCGTTTCGAGGACATGAAGCGGCTGGGCGACTGGCAGTACGTGCTGGGCGTGAACCTGATGAACCAGCACCTGTCGCACCAGACGCTGGTGGGCGCGCGCAAGCACGACTACCCGCAGTCCTTCGCCTCTCACACGCCCTGGTGGCCGCACTACCGGGTCCTGGCGGACTACTTCGGCCGGCTGTCGCTGGCGCTGGCCACCGGGGAGCAGGTGAACCGGGTGCTGGTTCTCGAACCGAGCTCCTCGGCCTGGCTCTACGCTTCCCGCGGAGCCGCCGATCCGCGCATGATGGAGATCGGCCGGGTGTTCCAGGAGCTTCTCAACCAGTTGGAGGCGCTGCACGTCGAATACGACCTGGGGAGCGAAACCATCATGAAGGACCACGGGAAGGCGCAGGGAGCGAAGCTCGTGGTCGGGCGGCGCACCTACGACCTGGTGGTGCTGCCTCCGGGGACCGAGAACCTCGACGGCCCGGCGGCGCAACTGCTCACCGCCTATCTGCGAACGGGCGGGCGGATCCTGTCGTTCGTCGATCCGCCGCAGCGCATCGACGGCGCCGCGAGCGACAGCTTCCGGCAAGCGGCCGCGGCGAGCGGCGCCCGCTGGGTGAGAGCCGCCGAACCGTCCGCCCCGGCGGCAAAGAGCCTTCTTACAAACGGCCTGTTCGTCGAGGCCACTGGCAAGCTCTTCCACCAACGCCGGCAGCTCGAGGACGGCGAGTTGCTCTTCATCGTGAATTCGAGTCTCGAGCAGCCCGCCCGGGCGGTGGCGCGGCTGCCAGGCCGGACTCTGCACCAGCTTGACCTCTTCAGCGGAGCCTTGCGCGCCTACCCCGCGAAGACCGCCGGGGGGCGGCTGGAGTTCTCCGCGGATCTGCCGCCGGCGGGCAGTCTCCTGCTGGTGGCGTCAAACTCCCCGACGGCATCGCCCCCGAAGCGGGCGGGCGCAGGCCAGCCGCGGCCCGTCGCTCCCAGCGGGCCGCTCTCGGTGCAGCGGCTGAGCCCCAACGTGCTGACCTTGGACTACTGCGATCTGCGCATCGGCGGCCACCTCGAAAACGACCTCTATTACTACCAGGCGGCCGACAGGGCTCTTCGCCGGCACGGTCTCGACGGCAATCCGTGGAACACCGCGGTGCAGTACAAGACGTCCATCCTGGACAAGAACCGCTTTGCGCCGGACTCCGGCTTCGAGGCCACCTTCTTCTTCGACGCGGACCCGGCAGTGAACACCGCGCAGCTTCGCGCCGTGGTGGAAAGGCCGGAACTCTGGCAGGTGGCGGTCAATGGCCAGCCCGTCAGCGCGCGCGCTGGCAAGTGGTGGCTGGATGTACGCTTCGGCGTCTACGACATCGGGCGCCATGTCCGGGCGGGCCGGAACTCGGTTACGCTCACCGCCAGGCCCATGTCCGTGCATAACGAGCTCGAACCGATCTACCTGCTGGGCGAATTCGGCGTCACGGCGCAAGAGCGGGGCTGGAGGCTCGTGCCGCCCAAGGCGCTGGCGCTGGGGGCGTGGAAGGATCAGGACCTGCCGTTCTACTCGGACCGTGTCGCCTATGCGCGCGACTACAGTCTCGGCCGCCCCGCGGGGCGCGTCAAAGTGAGACTGGACCGCTGGCAGGGCACCGTGGCCGAGGTGGTGGTGAACGGCAAGCCGGCGGGTGTGATCGGCTGGCAGCCCTACGAGCTGGACATCACCTCCCAGCTTGTCCCCGGCCGGAACCGCCTCGAAGTCGTTGTCATCGGATCGCTCAAGAACGCTCTGGGGCCGCATCACGGGAAGATCAATCGCGGACTGGTCTCCCCGGGGAGTTTCCGCTCCGCACCGGCGCACCAGCCGCCGGGTACGGCCTACGATCTGGACGCCTACGGCTTGATGTCCGAGTTCACCGTTATCGAAGAACCGAGTGCCCGGTAGCCCAGCCCGGCGGTTTCAGCCGGCGCTGCCTTGGCCGTAGGAGGCCCCGGCGCCGTGCTTGCGGAAGAAGTGGTTGTCCCGCAGGGCGTCCGGAATGGCCGAGGCGTGCGGCTGGAGCAGCAGCGTCTCCAGCGCCAGGCGGGCGATCTCCTCCAGGATCACGGCGTGGTGCGCAGCCTCAGAGGCCGTCCGGCCCCAGCAGAATGGCCCGTGATTGACCACCAGCGCCGCGGGCATCTCCAGCGGGTCGAGGCCCCGGAGCCGGCGCACGATGGCCTCTCCCGTGCTGGTCTCGTAGTCGGAGCCGATCTCGGCAGCGGCGAGCGGCTGGGTCACCGGCACCGGGCCGCGGAAGTAGTCGGCGTGAGTGGTGCCGAGGCAGGGGATCTCTTGGGCCGCTTGCGCCCAGGCAGTGGCCGTGCGAGAGTGCGTGTGGACCACGCCGCCGATCTGCGGGAAGGCGCGGTAGAGCACCAGGTGGGTGCGCAGGTCCGATGAGGGGCGCAGAGCGCCCTCGACGACGCGCCCCTCCAGATCCACCACCACCAGGTCCGCGGGCTTCATCACCTCGTAGGGCACGCCGCTCGGCTTGATCACCACGAGGCCCTCCCCGCGCGCGATTCCGCTGGCGTTCCCGAAGGTGTACAGGACCAACCCGCGGCGCACCAACTCCAGGTTGGCTTCGAGCACCTCCTCGCGCAGCGCTTCGAGCATCATGCGTTCGCCCTGGCTTGGGCGGCGATCCGGCGCAGCGACGGCAGCACGTCGCCGGCG
>CAZIRH010000047.1:13359-17802 GCA_964541065.1 uncultured Solibacteraceae bacterium | reverse complement strand
GGCTCCTCCGACCACACCTCCTTCACCAGCAAGCAGGTGCCCGCGCTGTTCTTCTTCTCCGGGTTGCACGGCGACTACCACAAGCCCTCCGATACCTGGGACAAGATCAACGCGCCGGCGGCCGCCGAGCTGCTCAAGATGGTCGCGGAGGTGACCGAGAGGCTGACCGAGGCTCCGGAGCGCCCGCAGTTCATCCGGGCGGCGGCGCCGCGGCCGGCCGGACGCGTGGGCGGCGAGCGCTCCGGGAACCGCCCCTGGTTCGGCAGCGTGCCGGACTTCGGTGAGAACCCCAAGGGCGTCAAGTTCGCCGACGTTCAGGAAGGCTCGCCGGCCCACCAGGCGGGCCTGCGCGCCGGGGACATCCTCATCGAGTTCGACGGCAAACCCATCCAGAACCTCTACGACTTCACCTACGCCTTGGGCGCCCGCAAGCCCGGCGACGAGGTCACCGTGAAGGTCTTGCGCGGCGAGCAGACCATCACGGCCCGGGTGGTCCTGACGCCGCGGAAGTAGCGCCCCGACCGGTCAAACGCCGAGCTTGGAGCGCCTGGCGAGTTCTCCGAGGGTCTGGTTGGTGGCCGGCACCCAGCCTTCCAGCGGCCTGATTCTTTGGTGAATCGCGTCAATCAGCCAGCTCGGCTGGGGGAAAAACATCGCTTCCAGTTCCGCGGCAGGCGTGATCCAGTTCCTGGAGCCGATAACCACCGGAGCGCCGTCCAGGTAGTCGAAACATAACTGGGCAAGCGTAGCAGCAACCGTCTGCATCACCGAACCGCGCTCCACCGCATCGCAGACCAGCAGCACCTTGCCCGTCTTCCTGACCGACTGCACCAGCGGTTGGTAGTTTATAGGATTCGCGGTGCGCAGATCAATGAGCTCGGCGGCTATTCCAAACCGGCTCTGGAGTTCGTCCGCCGCCTGGACGGCGGTATAGAGCGCGGGCCCGAAGGTAATGATCGTCAGATCGTCCCCACTCCGCTTGACAGACGGCTCCGACAGATCGATTTCGTAATACCCCTCGGGGACGCCTTCCTCAACAAACATCTCGCCAACATCGTAGATCTTCTGGCTCTCGAAGAACACAACCGGGTCTGTGCCGATCAGAGCGGAGTTCATCATGCCCTTCGCATCGTAGGGCGTGACGGGGTAGACGACCTTCAAGCCGGGTATGTGATGCGCCAGGGCGGTCCAGTCCTGTGAATGCTGGGCGCCATACTTGGCGCCAACGGAGATACGCAGCACCACGGGCATCCGCAGGTGCCCGCCGGACATGGCCTGCCACTTCGAGAGCTGGTTGAAGATCTCGTCTCCCGCTCTGCCCATGAAGTCCGCGTACATCAATTCGGCGACGGCGCGGCCGCCCTCCAGGGCGTAGCCTACGGCGGCTCCCACAATCGCCGCTTCGGAGATAGGCGCGTTAAAGAGGCGATGATACGGCAGGGCTTCGGTGAGGCCGCGGTACACGCCGAAAGCGCCGCCCCAGTCCCGGTTCTCCTCGCCGAAGGCCGCCAGGGTGGGATCGATCGAGAAGCGATGCAGCAGCGCCTCGAAGATGGCATCGCGGATGTTGTAAGCCTTCATCTTGGGCACGGGCTTGCCATCCTGCCGGGGCGTGCGAATCTTCCCGCGAATTTGCCGGACTCTGGGGTTGTCCTCCGGATCCTGGAGAAGCTCGGGCGGGCGGTCATCGAACTTCTCCACCGTCTGGTTCGAGAACATCACTCCGCCGATCAGCTCCGAATCGATCGGCACCCTGGGAGACGCTTCCAGATCACTGGCCAACTTGAACATCTCGAAGACCGTGGCCTCCGCGCTGGCTCTGGCCTCCGCCAGCTCGGCCTCCGTGAACAGCTTGCTCTCCAGCAGCCTGCGCTGGAAGGTCGCTATGGAGTCCACTCGCCGCCAGCTTTCGATTTCTTCCTTCGAGCGGTAACTGGACGCGTCTGAAGGGGAATGGCCGCTATAACGGTAGGTCACCGTATCCAGCAGAACAGGACCCTTACCTTCCAGCAGAAGCTGCTTCTTTCGCCTGAAGGCGTCAATCACCGGCAGCGGATCATATCCGTTGATTCTCTCGGCGTGCAGTTGCTCCGGGTTGACTCCCGCCCCGATCCGCGCGATGAGCTGGCAGCCCATGGTCTCTCCACAAGGTTGGCCGCCCATGCCGTAGTGATTGTTCATGCAATTGAAGATGATGGGCAGGCCTCCGCCCAGCGCCGGGTCCCACAGCTTCCGGTATTGGTCCATGCTGGCGAAGGTAAGGCCCTCCCAAACGGGGCCGCAAGCGAAGGAGGCGTCCCCGATGTTCGCCACGACGATGCCGGGCCTCCGGTTGACCCGCTTGAAGAGAGCCGCGCCCGGCGCGATGGAGCCCGAGCCACCCACGACGGCATTGTTCGGGTAGATGCCGAACGGAGTGAAGAAGGCGTGCATCGAGCCGCCCAAGCCCCGGTTGAGGCCGGTCTCGCGCGCGAACATTTCACTGTAGGCGCCGTAGACAAAGAACTTTACGGCCAACTCCCTGACCGTTCCCCGGTGTTCCTTCTCCACCGGCCCCAGGATTGCGCCGTCCCGGTACGACCGCATGACGTCCAGCAGTTCCGCGTCACTCATCTGCCGGATAGCGGAGAAACCCTTGGCCAGGATCTCACCGTGACTCCTGTGCGAGCCGTAGGTATGATCCTCCGGCTTCAAGGAAAACGCCATGCCGACGGCCGCCGCCTCCTGGCCGATGGATAAATGAGCCGGGCCCAGGTGGTTGTAAGAAACGCCTTTGTAAGTTCCCGTCAGCTTGATCTCGTTGAGAACGGACTCGAACTCACGGATGGCGCACATGTCGTGCCATATGTGCAAAAAATCGTCCCGCGAGTACGTCGCCAGTTCTTCCTCCATCGTTTTCTGGTAGGCATTCACCTCAATATCCGAGAAGTGAATCCTTCCTCTGGCGAACGCCTGTTCCGGATCAATGTTAAGCGACTTAGGCATCTTTCCTGACTTCCTATTTCAACTCCGCAACAGACTCGAGGTTCTCGATCTGCTCCCTGAGGATCTTCAGGAACCTGGCTCCCACCGCGCCATCGATCACCTGGTGATCGCACGTCAGCGACAGGCCGAGGCGCTCGACGAAGTCGATTCCTCCCTGGCGTCGCACGGGCTTGAGCTCGATGGAGTCCACGCCCAGCAGCGCCACTTGCGGCGGGTTGAGAATCGGGGTGAACGATTCGATGCCCAGGCTCCCCAGGTTACTCACGGTGAAGGTGCCGCCGGTCAGATCGTCAGGCGCGATGCTTCCCTCGACCGCTGGTTGAGCCAGCCCCTTGATTCTCAGAGAGAGTTCCTCCAGAGACAGCCTTTGGCATTCCTTGACTACCGGGACTAGAAGCCCTCTCGGGGTGTCGCACGCGAAGCCGATGTTGATGCTGGAGTACTGATGGAGTTCGCCATCGATGAATTCGGCGTTCAGTTGGGGCATCTCGAGCAAGGCTTTGATGACGCAGAAGATCACCATATCGCCGATATTGACGTCCACCAGGTCCGGCCGCCGGCCGCGGGCCTTGATCCTGTTCCGCAGCGCCAGGAGGCCGGCCGCGCCGGCAGAGCTATTCAGCGTGTATTGCGCCGCCGTCGCCAACGACTCCCGCATGCGGCGCGCGATGGTCTGCCGCGCTCCGGACAGGCGGATGCGAGTCCGGCCGAGCTCCTTCCCGGCGGGTGAGGGAGCTTTGCGCGAGGCGTCATAAAGCCTCCGCAGATCTTCCTCCAGGACCCTGCCGCCAGGACCGGACCCGGTAACGCCCCGCGGGTAGAACTGATGCTCCTCGGCGAATCGCCTGGCCCTGGGAGTGAAGGAAAGTTCAACCGGCGGGCCGCCGGACTGCGGGGCGGCGAGGGGCGCCACCTCGACAGGCGCGGGCGTCGCAGAAGGCCGCGCCACCTCGGCCTGCGGTTGGGAGCCAGGTAGTGCTGACGGCCTGAACTGATCAGCGCTTTCGCCGGGGTCGCCAATGACGCAGATGTTGGTGAAGACCGGCACCGTCGCCCCTTCGTCGAAGAACGTGGCCAGAACGACGCCGTCCACGGGCGCCACGATCTCAAAAGCCGCCTTGTCCGTTTCGATGTCCGCAATGACCTCCCCCGCCGAGACCCTGTCGCCACTGCGTCTTCGCCAGGCGACAAGGGTGCACTCTTCGACGGTGGTGCCGAGCTTGGGCATCTCGATTGCCGTGGGCATCCGCTCTAACTTGCCTCCCCCAGCGTCACGGTTAGCGAAAGCGCTCCGATAAACCAATAAGGTTACTACAACTCGCTAAAGTACTCGAATCGGGCGCGTGCGTCTGGGATGGTGGGCCGGCCGTCTTGACCGACAAAGCCTGGCTCCCCACGCCCCGCCAGTCGCTGATGCCGCAGCAGGACGGCGGTGCTCTTGGAGAACCACGGCTCGAA
>CAZIRH010000047.1:1236-13259 GCA_964541065.1 uncultured Solibacteraceae bacterium | reverse complement strand
TACGTGGGAATGGAGCCGAAGGCCAGAAAAATCTCCCGCAGTGTGCTGGAAGAAACGAAGGCCTCTTCGTACTCCCGGACGTAGCAGGGAGCGCCGGCCTTGAGCAGCCTGGCGCGAACAAAGATCTGGAGGGCCGCATCGTCTGCGCCGGGCGGAGGGGCCGCCGCGCAGCAAGCAGCGATCAGCTCGGCCAGCGGCGCACCGCGTTCTACAGCCAACTCGCGCAGGCGGACTAGCGTGGCCCAGGCTACGTGCCGTTCCGTGACGTTGCCGCGCGGGGTCAAGGCCCGCACCGCCTCCCAGGTGGGGCCATCGGCGCCAAGGCGCTCCCGGAACAGCGCCGCGACCTTCTCGGTCATTTCTCGGTTGCGACGATCCAAAGCCGCCCGCATCCCGGCTAGAGTCTGCATAGCGGGGGCGGAATCCGCCGGGATTCTCGTAACTCCCTTGCCGCAAAGGTACACACGACCCGGGTTGTCGGGATCATTGAGAAGCAGACCTTCCAGGTCGGCGGCGCGGTCCATGGCCACGGCCTCGAAGGAGAACGTCGCGGCGATGCCGGCGATTTCACATGCCCGGCGGAACTCTTCATGTCCCGCGACGGTGTAGTGGTCGTTGATGCCCAGGACTGCGATCCCCTCGCGCACCGCCTGCCAGACGGCTTCGGTCGGCGATCGAAAGACGCTGAAGGACTCGCTGGTATGGATGTGAGAGTTGGTCCCGCGCCGCGACCTTGGGCCGAGGAGCGCACACAGTTCGCGCAAGGCGCCCAGGCGTTCCTCGAGCGTCCCCCGGTGGAGGTTCTCCTCGAGCGCCGCCCGGTCTCGTGGTTGAGGCTCACTCATCGGACCATCACCTGCCCGCTGTCCACCACGAGGGTCTGGCCAGTGATGCAGCGGGCCTGATCCGAGCAGAGGAAAACTACGGCAGCCGCCACGTCGGAGCGCTTGATCTCGCGCTTCAGGGCAGTCAGCGAAGTGTAGTAAGGAATGACTTCTTCGGGCTGGATGCCCTTCTTGCGGGCCGCTACCCGGATGTACTCGGGGTTCCAGATTTTCGAGCCTTCGAAGACGTTTCCCGGCGCCACGGCGTTGACCCGGATACCGTGGGGCCCGAGTTCCAATGCCCAGCCGCGCATCAGGTGAAGCTCCCCCGCCTTGGTGGCGTTGTATGCCGAGTTGGCTTTCGAGGCGTCCAGGCCGGTCTTTGACGAAAGCATCACCATCGACCCGCCATCGCCCTGCGCGCACATGATCCGCGCCGCCTCCCGCGCGACCAGGAAGTAGCCGGTCAGGTTGATCTCCAGAGCCAGCCGCCACTGGTCGAGCGGCATGTCCACCAGTTCAAAGGCCGGGGCGATGCCCGCCGCACAGACCGCGATATCCACACGTCCCCAGTGCCGCAGGATCCGGTCAAAAGCGGCCGCCACGGCCTGCTCGTCGGTTACGTCCATGCGCACGGGCAGGGCGCGGCAGGGATCGGCCGAGGCTCCCGCAGCGGCCCTTGCTCCCGGATCGTCAATGTCGCAAAACGCCACGGCCGCCCCAGCTTCGACCAAACCTTGGGCAATGCCACAACCCAGACCAGAGGCCGCGCCGGTCACCACGGCGACCTGGCCGGCGAGCGGCGCCGCGGCAGAGTCCGAGAGACGTGCACGGTAGTGCTCCGCCTCCCAGTGGATGATGAAGTCGGCGGAGGCTGGAGAGAGGTTGTGCGCCCCGCCCCGTCCCGCCGCGAGGCGCACCGTCTTGGCGGCGGCAACCGCCAGCGCTTCGGCCGCCTCGAGCTTCACGGGATCCTCGGCCACCAGGAACGTTCCGGCGTCGCGAACCAGCACGACGCGTGGGGGAGCCTTTTCAGCCAGGGCGGGTGTGAGTTTGTCGGGCAATTCTTCGAGCGACCCGCAGATGACGGCGTGTGCACCCGTGTAGACGATCTGGTCGGGGGTGAGTGCGCCTCCAGCCAGTATCTCGGCCGCCTCGCTCGAAACACTGCCGGCGAGCTCCGGCGCCTCCGACAGCCTGGCGAAGGGCGGGGCGCCGCGCGCCGCGCGCCAGATACCGCGCAGTTCCACCATGGCCTTTCGCAACGTGGCAGAATCCACCTGCGGCGCCCTCCCAACAGGCGGCGCCTTAGGCGCAAAATATTGCTCGCAGCGCGCCACCCAGGCATCGTGGAGCGCCAGACACTGCTGGGCGCTGGCGGCTGAGACCAGCAGCCCGTGATTCTCCATGAAGATGACGGCCGGAACCGCGCCATGTTGCTTCTGGTAGGCCTCGGTTGCGGACTTGACCGCCGTCGCCAGTCTCCAACCCGGGTCGGTATACGGTATCCAGAGTGGCGGGGGTTCCCCCGGCGGCGTAATCTCGCCGAAAGCCCTCCGGCCAGGCCCGCAATTCAGAGCATTGGCCGCCACCGGGTGAGTGTGGATGACCACCCTGCCGAGCATCGCGTGCAGGGCGCTTTCCACGGATGGCCGCCCGCGCCCGCCCACCGCGGCCGAGGACAAGTGCTGCTGGACACGCGCCTCGCGCTCCTTCGTTGGCAGGGTGGGAAGATCGGTCCGATCGAAGATGCTCAAAACCGCCGCGGTATCCAGCTCGACCCAGCCCTCCGACTCGCTCATCAGAGTCAGGACTGTGCCGCTGGCCTTGATGGCCATCGTCCGGCCGTCGGGTGATTTTACGGAGGTGTTGCCGCCTCCGGCCTGCACGTAGTCGGCGTTGGCGCCGACGGCGCGCGAAATCTCAATCAGTTGCGCCAGGGATTCCCTATCCATTGGGGTGGCTGCTATTCGCAGTTGATGACCGTCTTAATTCCTTGCCCGGCCTCGACCACCGCGTAGGCCTTGACCATGTCGTCCAACTTGAAGCTATGGGTGAGAAAGCGGTCCCAGGGAATGTCATTACGCGCGACCATTTCCAGGGCCTGACGGTAGTGTCTCAGATTCGAGGCGAAACAGCCAAAAAGGGAGATTTCGTTGTAATGTATGAGATTCGTGTCGATGCCGAGCACCGGGTCGTCCTTGGGGATACCGGCAAAGAAGCACACCCGGGCTTTCTTGCGCGCCAACTTCAACGCTTCGGCCTGAGTGGCCTTCACCGAGTTAGCGGTCAGGGCCACGTCGAACTTCTCGCCACCCGCGGCCGCGAGGATCTTTTCCACGCCCTCTCCCCCGGCGGTGTTGACCGTCCAGCCCAGGGCGAACTCCCGGACGTAGGCCAACCGCTCCTCGGACACGTCGGTAACAACGACGGGGTCGCAACCCCGCGCCTTGAGAATGCTGGCGTGCATCAAGCCTATGGGGCCGGCGCCAAAGACCAGGGCGCGGTCGCCCGGCTGGGCCGCCAGATACTCCTGCCCATTGAGGCAGCAGGAGAGCGGCTCAACCAGCGCGGCGCGCTCTAGGGACATCGTATCCGGGATGGGAATCACATTGCCCTGGGCTACGGCCGCGGCGGGAATCTTGACGTATTCAGCGAATCCACCCGGGTAGTCGTACCCCAGGGCCGTGAAGGAGTCGCAGAGGTTGTACTGCTTTCGCCGGCAATAGACGCACTTTCCGCAACCCACGACCGTGGCGACGACAACCTTCTGGCCGCTGCTGATCCCGCGGTCCACGCCGGAGCCGATCTCGTACACGGTTCCAACGATCTCGTGCCCAGTGATTGCCGGCGGCACCACATTCTTCTGCCCATGAGTGAAAATGCGCTTGTCAGTTCCGCAGACCGAGCACCGAAGCACCCGCAGCACCACTTCACCCGGTCCGGGCGATGGTCTTGGGACACTCTCAATCCGCACATCGCGAGGCCCATAGAAAACCGCCGCTTTCATTTTCGTTTCTGCCCTCCTTGCGTGGCGCCCTGTCGGGGACTGATGACTCGTGACTTCGCTCAACTTTTTTGCGTCTTGGCTTCCGGGCCAGCCTCCAGTGTACACCCACCCGCCTCGGGCGACAGCGTCAGGCCGGCCTGCGCGCCGGCCGAGCCTTCGTGGCCGAGGCACTCCTGGCGCAGCGGAAGCAGCGCTCCGGCGAAGCGGAGTCAGCCGCGGTCAGCCGAAGATGGCCTTCCAGCCGGCTTTCAGCGCGACCCAGACGAACCACGGAGCCACCACGCCGGCCAGCGACTTGCCCCAGGACAGCTTTTTGGCGGCCACCGACAGCCCAGTCGCCAGCAGCAGGATCGTCCAGATCGTGAACAGGTCCAGGGAGGATGCCAGGCTGACCAGCCACTTGGGCGCGGCCTGCGGGTCCAACAGTGCGCCCAGGTGGGCGCCCAGCGGATCCTGGAGGTCGAAATCGTCCGGGTCCTTGAGATGCATGACCAAAATGGACAGCGCGACCGCAATCACGCCCGTCAGGTAGGAATAGCAGGTGACCCCGAACACCTGGCGGAAGCTGAGCTGGGCGTCCAGCATCAGCTTGAAGACGAACAGCAGGACTCCGGCCGTGACCAGCGCGACGATCGGCATGCCCACGGCGGCCATGACATAGCCGAACGCGGGGGCAAAACGCATCTGCTGTTCGAGGATTCTCTCCCGCTGCTCGACGGGCAGGTTCTGCGTGCGAGAGCTGGTCTCGATGGTCTGCCGCATGAAGCGCTCCCAGCCGACGCGTTGAGAGAACGTCGCGGTATAGGCAATCGACAGCACGACTACGAGCGCCAGGGGAACCCACCAGCGGGGATGGACCACGATGTCCGCGAAAGCCGCTTTGGGATCCGTTAGTACCCCGACCAGACGGGCGACCTCGCCCATGCGGGGGGTGGGGGCTGGGGATTCAGGTGAAGGTTGGCTACCCATGGCCGTATTCTAACAGGTTGCTGAAAGAGCCCTTTGCCAGCCGGTGACAAGCACAGGCTGAACGCCTGTGCCACGGAAATCCAACGCTTTGCTGGCCCGCGGTGGCACGGACTTCAGTCTGTGCAGGGCTTTCCTGGAACAACATCGGTGCACCAGGCGAGCGGCAGGCCGGCGCTGAGGTCAGCCCGACAGTGGCGGGGCTAATGCCCGGCCTCGCGCTGGCCGATTTGTACAGAGGTGACCGGCTCTGACAGGCAGTGGAAGCTGCCACCTCTGATCTTGCATCCCTTCTCGGAACCCTCCGGCCCCGAGAAGCTGCTGGCCAGCTCGCGGGCCAGCCTCATGCTCCAGGGGGTGCTGCCAGGAGACGACTACAGCCTCGAGGAGCTGGAGTGCACGCTGCTGACCGGCCGCTACTGCGAGCTGTCCATGCTGTTCTATGTGGGCAAGGACCTCATACGGTGGGCCTCCCAGTCCATGGAGCTGGTCGAGCGGACTGACGCCTTGCGGCAGTCCGGCATCCGCCGCGAGAGCTTCACCCACATGTTGGTCGAGAACACGCCCGCTTCGGTGGATGACAAACTGCGCCGCTGGGGCGTTCACGAGTATAGGACCATCTTCGCCCGGGCCATGGGGTTGCACGCCATCTTTCAGGCCCTGCCCAGGTGCGAGGCCTTGAGCGCGGACTTCATCCGCTACTATCACCGCTTTGCCGACCACATGTACGCCTGCCGGCAGCAGCTCTTCCCCTTCACCCCCATCCACTCCGCCAACTTCGACTTCGAGCTGTTCTCCTCGGCCGAGTACACCCGGATGCTCGAGAGCCAGTGGGAAGGCTGAGCGCCGTAACCTCGTTCCCGCAGGGCAGCGTCTCCTCATAGTGAGGAACTCGAAACGGCCATGAAGAGCTTCAGGATTGCAGCAAGTCTGGTGATCGTGCTGGCGACGGTGGTGGCGGGCCTCCTGGCTCAAGGGCCGCGAGGCCGGAGACCGGGCGGGTTCTGGCCCGGCAGCTCCTCCTCGCTGGAATACCCGCCGTTGCCCAAGGATGCCGCGGAGAAGCGCATTCTGGAGACCGCCGAGCAGGTCGAGCGCGTCATGAGCGTCCCTCCGGAAGACGGCAGGGTGATCCGCCTGCTCACAGAGGCCATCGGGGCCAAGCAGGCCGTCGAGATCGGAACCTCGACCGGCTACTCGGGCCTGTGGTTTGCGCTGGGGCTGCGGGCGACCGGCGGCAAGCTGACCACTTTCGAGATCGATCCCGGCAGCGCCGCCACTGCGCGCGAGAACTTCCGCAAGGCCGGCGTGGAGGGCATCGTCACCGTGGTCGAAGGCAACGCCCACCAGACCATCCGGAAGTTGAGCGGGCCGATTGACATCCTCTTCATCGACGCGGACAAAGAGGGTTATCGGGACTACCTCGAGAAGCTCCTGCCGCTGGTGCGCCCCGGCGGACTGATCCTGGCGCACAACATCAACGGCCGCGGTTCGAACCCGGAATATGTCGCGGCGCTGACCGCCAACTCGCAACTGGACACCATCCCGGTGAATGGGGACATGGTGGTGACGCTCAAGAAGCGCTGAGCGGCCAGCGGGTAACGACGGGCACTCCGGCCGCGCCTTCACTATTTGGAGTGCATCTCAGGTACTAAAATGAGCCGTGTCCTGCTGTGTGCGGTCTTTTCCACCTGCCTGGCGGTGTACGCCGCCGAGCATCGGGGCGCCGTGAAGTCCTCCGGACTCCCTGTTCCAGGGGCGACGGTCACCGCCACGCAGGGCCCCGTCAAGCTCACCGTCTGGACCAATGGGTCCGGAGAGTATCGCATCGAGGGGCTTACGCCGGGCACGTGGAAGCTCGAGGTTTCGATGGCCGGCTTCGAGACGGTCTCCCGCGACATCGACTCCGCCGCGGGCCCCGCCGAATGGAGCCTGACGGTGAAATCGACGCCGCGCCGGCAGCTTCCCGCATCCTCCCAGGGCGCCTTCCAGCAATTGACCCTTCAGCAGTCTGTGCAAAGCGAGGTTCAGGCCGCGCTGTCTGCCGCGGCGTCGCAGCCGGCCACGCCTGAGCTGGAGCAAAACGCCAACGAGTCGTTCCTGGTCAGCGGCAGCTTGAGCCGGGGACTCCAGTCGGCACAGCGGGAAGATGTGATGGAAGCCATGCGGGAGGGTTTCCGGCAGCGATTGGAGGGTCTGGGCGGACCTCCGGGCGCGCCGGGACTTGGCGGCGAGCAGCCCGCCGAGGGCGGCACTCCTATGGCGGGTGGGCCGCCCATGGCCGGAGGGCCAGGACGTGGCCCCATGATGGGCGGCGGACCGGGAGGCGGCCCCATGATGGGCGGAGGGCCAGGGGGCGGGCCCATGATGGGCGGCGAACCGTCCATGCGCGGCGCCGGCGGTCGCGGCGGCTTTGAGTCGCGTGGCGGCCAGAAGAAAGCGGGAGGCCCGGGCGGCCGTCCTGGCGACTTCTTCTTTGGCAATCGCATGCGGGGCTCGCAAGACCGGTTCCACGGCGGAGCATTCTTCACCTTGCGAGACTCGGCGCTCGACGCCCGGTCCTACTCGCTCACCGGCCAGGAGGTGCCCAAGCCTTCCTACACGCAAGTGCGGTTCGGCCTGACCGGCGGAGGAACCCTGCGCATCCCCAAGCTCCTCCAAGACGACAAGACGTTCTTCTTCGTGAACTACTTCGGGACCCGCAGCCGGAACCCGTCTGACCAGTACTCCACACTGCCCCTGGCTGCCGAGCGCGCGGGCGATTTCTCCGAGACTGCGGTGCGCGGGCCGGTCACCGTGTACGATCCGCTGAGCCAGGCGCCTTTCCCCGGCAATCGCATACCGCTGGCGCGTCAGGACCCGGCGGCGCGCGGGTTGCTCGAGTTCATCCCGGCTGCCAACCTCCCGGGCACGGTACGCAACTACCACATCGTGACCTCCTCGCCGCAGAACTCGGACACCTTCTCGGTCCGCCTCAATCGCAACCTCACCTCGCGCGACCGCCTCGGGGGTTCCTACAACCTCCAGCGCCGTTCGGGCGAGACGACACAACTCTACGGCTTCCTCGACACCACCAGCGGCCAGGGGCAGAGCCTCGATTTCACCTGGAGTCACAACTTCGCCCCCGGGCTCATCAGCAACCTGCGCACCAGCTTCAGCCGGAACCGCACCGAGCTGGCACCCTTCTTCGCCTACCAGCGCGACGTCGCCCGGGAACTGGGCATCCAGGGCGTGTCGCTCGAACCGGCCGACTGGGGGCCGCCCAACCTCTCCTTCACCAACTTCGGCGGCCTTTCCGACGGCAGTTCCTCGTTGCGACGCGACCAGACCGTCAGCCTCGGCGAGAGCGTCGTGCGCGCACGCGGCAAGCACACCGCTTCCTTCGGCTTCGACTACCGCCGCATGCAGCAGAACTCGCTCAGTCACCAGAACGGGCGCGGCTCGTTCACCTTCACCGGGCTGGCCACCAGCGGCTTCGATGCGGCCGGGAACCCCCGGTCGGGAACCGGTCTCGACTTTGCAGACTTCCTGCTCGGGCTCCCGCAGTCCGCCGCGGTGCGCTTCGGCTCGCCTGATACCTACTTCCGCAGCAGCGCCTACAACGCCCACGTCCAGGACGACTGGCGCGCCCGCTCCAACCTGACCCTGATCTACGGTTTGCGTTACGAGTTCAACTCTCCGGTCCGCGAGAAGTACTCTCGCATGGCCAACCTGGACGTAGCTCCCGGTTTCACGGCCGTCGCGGTGGTCACCCCCGGCGCTACCGGCCCTTACTCCAGCGCCTATCCTGATGGCCTCATCGATCCCGACCGCAACAACTTCGCGCCCCGCTTCGGTTTCGCCTTCAAGCCGCTCAAGGGGCGCTCGACGCAGCTTCGTGGCGGCTACGGAGTCTACTACAACGGCTCCATTTACAATCAGGCCGCCAGCCGCATGGCGCAGCAGCCGCCCTTCGCCAGGTCCTCCAGCGTCCAGACCAGCCTCGCCAACCCGCTCACCATCCTCGACGGCTTCACGGTGGCGCCGCAGCAGCAAATCACCAACACCTTCGCGGTGGCGCGCGGCTACCGCACCGGCTACGCCCAGACCTGGAACTTCGCCGTGCAGCAGGAACTGCCCGCCGCGCTGGTGGTCGAGCTCGGCTACCTCGGCACCAAGGGGACCCGGCTGGACATCCAGCGCCTGCCCAACCGCGCCGCCCCTGGCTCGCCGCTCACCGCCGAGGACCGGCGCCTGATCGCCAACGCCTCCGGCTTCACCTTTGACAGCTCCGAAGGCAACTCCATCTATCACGCCGCGCAAGCGCGCGTGGCGCGCCGGTTCCGCCACGGTTTTTCGGCCAACGCGTTCTACACCTTTGGCCGCTCCATCGACAACGCCTCAACCCTGGGCGGCGGCGGGGCGGTGGTGGTGCAGAACGACCGCGATCTGGCCGCCGAGCGCGGCCTCTCGAGCTTCGACCGGCGCCACACGCTCAACCTCTCCTGGGTCTTCTCGACCGGCTTTGCGGGGCGCGGCGGCTCTGCACGGCGCACCAGGAACGTGTTCCTCAAGGACTGGTCCTGGACCGGGGGCATCACGGCCCGCTCGGGCAGCCCCTTCACCGCCACGGTCCTCGGCAACCTCTCCGACTCCGGCGGCACCGGCGCCACGGGCAGCTCCCGCGCCGATGCCACCGGCCTGCCCGTCAAGGCCGGCAACGGCTTCTTCAACCTCCTGGCCTTCACGCCGCCGCAGGCCGGCACGTTCGGCAACGCCGGCCGCAACACCATTCCGGGCCCCGGCTTCTTCGCCGTCAACACGTCGCTCGGCAGGAACATTTCGCTCGGCGAAAGCCGCCGGGGGCTCGACATCCGCGCCGAGGCCAACAACGTGCTCAACAGCCTCAGCATCACGCGCATCGGCACCACGGTGAACTCCTCCAGCTACGGCCTGGCCACCGCCGCCGGCAGCATGCGCACCGTAACTCTCAATCTGAGGTTGAGGTTCTAAGCCATGCGCGCCATCGTTCTCGCATTCGCTTTCTGCGCCCTGGCGCAGCAACCGCCGCCCGGAGACCGTTACACCGCCAGCGCCAACCTGGTGATCGTGAATGTGGGCGTTAAGGACCGCGCCGGCAAGGCCCTCGAGAACCTGCGGCCCGCGGACTTCGAAGTGCTCGAAGACGGCAGGCCGCAGAAGATCTCGGTGTTCGAGTACCAGCGCCTGGAGGAGCCGGCCGCTCCCGCGGCGCCCGCGCCCGCTGCCCTGCCGCAGGCGGCGCCGCCAGCGCAAGGCCGCATCGCCGCGTCCGCGCCCGGCCAGGTGCGCTACAAGGACCGCCGCCTGCTCGCGCTCTACTTCGATTTCTCCGCCATGGGCCAGCCCGAGCAAATCCGCGCGCGTGACTCGGCGCTGAAGTTCCTCGATCAGCAGATGACGCCCGCCGACCTGGTGGCCATCCTGGTCTTCTCCAACCGCCTGCGGGTGATCCAGGATTTCACCGCCGACCGGGAAGTCCTGCGCAAGCACATCGAGTCCTTCCGCATCGGCGAGGCCAGCGAGTTGGCCGCCGAGGGCGCCACTGCCGAGGACGTGGAGGAGGGCGAGGACACCGGCGCCGCCTTCACGGCTGACGAAACGGAATTCAACATCTTCAACACGGATCGCAAGCTGGGAGCGCTCGAGGACGCCGTGCACATGCTGGCCTCCCTGCCCGAGAAGAAGGCCCTGGTGTACTTCTCCGCCGGAGTGGGGCAAACCGGCGTCGAGAACCAGTCGCAGTTGCGCGCCACGGTCAACGCCGCGGTGCGCTCCAATGTGTCCTTCTACCCCGTGGACGCGCGCGGCCTGGTGGCCTCCGCCCCCGCTGGCGACGCCGCCACCGGCTCCTCGCGCGGCTCCGGCATCTACAGCGGGCAGACGCAGCGGTCCATGCGCAGCCGTTTCGTCGGCCAGCAGGAGACGCTCTACACCCTGGCCGCGGACACTGGCGGCAAGGCCCTGCTCGACGAGAACGATCTCTCGGCCGGCATCCGCCAGGCGCAGCGCGACATCTCCAGCTACTACATCCTGGGCTACTACAGCACTAATCCGGCGCTGGACGGCGCCTGGCGCCGCATCCGCGTGCGCCTGCTCCCTCAACCGCAGGCTCGGCTCGACTACCGTTCCGGGTACTTCGCCCCCAAGGAGTTCCGCGCCTTCGACGCCTCGGACCGCGAGCGCCAGCTCGAGGATGCCCTGGCCCTGGGCGATCCCATCACCGACCTGCCCCTGGCCCTGGAAGTCAACTACTTCCGCGCCTCGCGCAACACTTACTTCGTCCCCGTCGCCGTCAAGATCCCGGGCTCGGCCATCAAGCTGGCCGAATCGGGCCGCAAAGATGAGACCGAGATCGAGTTCGTCGCTCAGGTCCGCGACGCCAAGGGCCGGCTGGCGGCCAGCGTGCGCGACGGTATCAAGGTCCGCCTCAGGGGAGATGCCGCGGGCAAGCTGGCCACGCGCAATCTGACCTACGACGCCGGCTTCACCCTGGCGGCCGGCAACTACACCTTGAAGCTGGTCTGCCGGGAGAACGAGACCGGCAAGCTGGGCACCTTCGAGACGCGCTTTGCGGTGCCCGACCTGGGCGCAGTGCGCTCCTATCTGCCCTTGAGCTCGGTGGTGTGGTCGAACCAGCGCGAGAAGCTCGAGGCCGCCGTGGGCGCGGTCCGGCGCGACCGCAAGACCCTGCAAGCGCATCCGCTCATCCAGGCCGGCGAGAAACTTATCCCCAGCGTCACGCGCGTGTTTCGCCGCGACCAGAATCTGTTCGTCTACGCGGAAGCTTACGATACGGGCAGGCAGGTGGGCGCCCCCGCCCCCAGCCTGCTGGCCAGCCTCCAGTTCTTCCGCGACAACGTGCAGGCCTTCTCCACCGAGCCGGCTCGCATCAGCAAGGCCTCCGGCACCAAGACGCCCATCGAGCTGAGCGTGCCGCTTCAGTCGCTGGCGCCGGGGCGCTACACCGTGCAGTTGACGGTGGTGGACGAGCTCGGCAAGAAGTTCGTCTTCGTGCGCTCCGCCATCGTGATCCTGGAGCGGAGACCCGAAACCACGCCGGCTGAGTGAAAACAGATTGCTTGACTAACGCCTCCAACCGAGATCCAATGGGGATGGTGTACATGCATGTGTTGAGCCGCGGCGGGCTGGGGTTCACAGCCCGCTCGACCGGCTCCGGAAGCCCATGTCCGTCGAGAGTGGAG
>CAZIRH010000047.1:0-1226 GCA_964541065.1 uncultured Solibacteraceae bacterium | reverse complement strand
GGCCGCAGCCGGCCCGGTGGCGGGTTCGTCTTAGGCTGTGCGGGACCGGGCTTACGCTGGTCAAGCGGAACAGCAGTTAGGCGCCATCAACGGCTCAAGCGGACTAGGATGCTCCACGACGAGGATCCCGCGTTGGCATCGCTGGCCCATGAGAAGAGAGGATAGCGGTGAGATTCGCTAGATGGGTGTTCCGTATCGCTGGGCTCTACGGCATCGTCGTTGTGGCACCGATGCTCTTCTTCGAGCGTCAGATCGCACCGGGCATCACGCATCCCGTGTTCTTCTACGCGTGGGTCAGCGTGGACTTGGTTTGGCAGATTTTCTTCCTAGTGCTGTCGACAGATCCCATTCGCTATCGGCCGATGATGCTGGTCTGCGTTCTCGAGAAGGCGACGGCAGTCATCGCCATCCCTTGGCTGTATGTCCTGGGACGCATTGGAAGCCTGTGGCTAGGTGTGGCCGCGGTCGACTTGGTCTTTGGTGTTCTGTTCCTCGCGGCCTACCGGGGGACGGGCCGGGTGCCGAGTTCAGATGGCGCCTAAGGAGGGCATTGACGCGTGCCTGAGGCACCAACCGGTTGGCGGAGAGGGAACTGAGACTCGACCGTTTCCGGGTTTTCTACGACATCGACGCGGGAGCGGCTTGGGTCAAGATCGAGGCGATCGGACACAAACGGGGGAATCGGCTGTACGTCCGCGGTCAGGAGTTCCAGCTATGAAGACGCTCACGATTTCGCACCGGGCCAGGAGCGTTCATACGCTGCTCAGGCGGGCCCGACGAGAGAACGTCATTCTGAGATCGCCGGAAGGCGAGGAGTTTATTCTTGCCGAGGTCGAGGACTTCAATCGTGAGATGGAACTGGCACGGCAGAACCGAGCATTGATGAAGTTCCTGGAGGCGCGTGCTCGGCAAAGGGAAACGGTCTCGTTTGAAGAGGCCAAGAGCCTGCTGGGCTTGGCCAAACAGGGCGTCTGAGATGAGTGACGGTGAGGCGCCGCAGCCATACCAGGCTCCAGGCGGCCCGCGTAAAGCTCGGTACCGGGGCCTAACCAGCCGCTCCAGGTGACGGCCAAAACCGGGCGGCGCCTGGCGCCGCATCCGCGTGCGCCTGCTCGCCCAGGCCCGGCTCGAGCACCGTTCCGGGTACTTCATCCGCTTCTTCCCCGACAATGTGCAGGCCTTCTCCACCGAGCCGGCTCGCATCAGCAAGGCCTCCGGCACCAAGA
>CAZIRH010000046.1:15144-18033 GCA_964541065.1 uncultured Solibacteraceae bacterium | reverse complement strand
ACTGCTCCGGCGATACCTTCGTGAAGCTCCTCCGCTACGAGACCTCCACGCGCCGTGCCTTCTACAAGGCGCTGCACGAGCTCAGACTGGTCCAATCCCGGCGCGCCGCCCCCCCCAACGCCGATTCGGGCACGGCCGCCGCCCCTCCGCCACCCGGAACATTAAGATTGACAGACCAAAGCCAATTTGAGAGAAACGCCGCCAGGCAGACAGCAGAGGCGAGGCACGCGCCCTCACTTCCCGATGCAGAACGTCGCGAAGATGCGGTTCAGGATGTCGTCGGCGCTGGTGGCGCCGGTGATGGCGTCCACGGCCTGGAGCGCGGCGTAGAGGTCGAGCAGCAGCATTTCGTGGGGGATCTTCTGCTCGACGGCCGCGCGGGCGCGCCCGAGCGCCTCCAGCGTCTCCTGGAGCAACTGCTCGTGGCGCAGGCTGGTGATGAAGCCGGCCTCCAGTGGGACATCGCCGGGGGCCAGCGCCTCGATGATCCGCCGCCGCAACGCCGCAATGCCCGCGCCGGTGAGCGCCGACACTGTGAGGCCCGGCTCGGGCAGTTCCGCGCGCGCCGCCAGGTCGCACTTGTTGCCGGCCAGCAGGTAGCGGCCCTGGGTGCGGGCGTGTTCGAGCAGCCGCAGGTCTTCGCGCTCCAGCGGCTCGGACAGGTCCACCACCACCACGGTGAGGTCGGCGTCCGCCATCGCCTGGAAGCTGCGTTCCACGCCCAGGGTCTCCACCACGCCCTCTCCCCGGCGGATGCCGGCCGTATCCACGAACTTGACCGGGATGCCTTCCAGCGCGGTGACCTCGGAGACCAGATCGCGCGTGGTGCCCGGAATGGCGGTGACGATGGCGCGATCTTGCTCCAGCAAGCGGTTAAACAGGCTGCTCTTGCCCACGTTGGGCCGGCCCACGATGGCCAGCGTGAACCCCGCGTGCACCAGCTTGCCGTAGGCGAAGCTGGCCACCAGTTGCGCCACCTCCACTGCGATCGGTTCGAGCCGGCTCCGGATCTCCGCCTCCTCGGCCACCGGCAGATCGTCGTCGGCGAAGTCGATGCCCGCTTCGAGCACCGCGATCAGGTCCAGCAGCCGCTCTTTGACCGGCGCCAGGCGCCGCGAGACCGAGCCTTCCAGTTGCTGAGCGGCCACCCGGGCCTGGTACAGCGTGGTAGCTTCGATCAGGTCGCGCACCGCCTCGGCCTGCGTCAGATCCACCCGGCCGTTCAGGAAGGCCCGCAGGGTGAATTCTCCGGGCTCGGCCAACCGGGCGCCGCACCCCAGTGCGCGCTCGACGCCGTACCGCATCAGCACCGGCGCGCCGTGGCAGGAGATCTCGACCACATCCTCGGCGGTATACGATCGCGGCCGCTCGAAGAACGTCACCACCACCTGGTCCAGAGCGCGGCCCTGCTCATCGCGCAGCTCGGCCAGGCGGGCCCCCCAGGAGCGCCATTCGGACCCCTCGCTGAAGCGCAGGAAACCCTCGGCCACCGCCCGGGCACGCTCCCCGGAGAGGCGAATGATCCCCAGCCCGCCGCGGCCCGGCGGCGTGGAGACAGCTACGATGGTATCGTCCAGGCGCAAGGCGCGTCACCCGGGTCCTTCACCGGGCTTCCGTCATCCCCAGAACTCCTCTCCCGGCGCCAGGTTCTTTCTGAGGAAGTCGAAATCCAGGTCCAGGCCGAGCCCGGGGCCTTCCGGAACCATCAGGCGGCTCTGGCGAACCACCGGCGGGTTGCTCTTGGCCATGCTCTCGACATACCGATCGGGCCGGCCCAGGGCGCTCTCGGAGCGGTAGAAGTTCTGGATGGCCGCGCCGAAGTGCGCGTTGGCGTAGCACAGCACCAGAGAGCCGACGTTGTGCAGCGCCACCGGCGTCCGGGTCAGCGCCGCGTAGTCGGCGATCTTCTTGGTGCCGGTCAGCCCCCCGGCGAAGGCCAGATCCGGATGGATGATGTCCAGGGCCTGGTTGTCCAGGAAGGGACGGAACCCGCGCACCAGCTCCAGCTTCTCGCCGGTGAGAATGGGGATGCGGGTGGAGCGTTTCAGCGCCATCCAGCCTTCCGAGTACGGCGGGTTCAAGGCGTCCTCGTAGAACAGCGGGTTCATCGGCTCGACGGCTTTGGCCACGGCGATGGCGCTGGGCGTGTCGAATTCGTTGTGGCAGTGCACGGCGATGTCGATCTCATCGCCCACCGCTGCGCGCACGTTGGCGTAGGCCCGCCCGATGCGGCGCAACTGCTGGCTGTCCAGCGAGTCGGCGAAGCGGGCCGAGCGCACGCCGGCCACGGAGTCGATGCCGATCTTGAAGGCGCTGAAACCCTCCGGCTGCTGCTTGATGCGCTGCGCCCAGGCGCGGCAGGAGGCGGGGTCGAGCATGTTCAGCCCGCTGCCGTGCGAGTACATGGGGATGGCGTCGCGAAACGGGCCCCCCAGCAGCGTGCACACCGGCAGGCCGGTGATCTTTCCGGCCAGGTCCCACAGCGCCATATCGATGCCGCTGATGGTGGGGATGTGCGCCATGTAGGTGTGCATCAGCGTGGTCAGGCTGTGGAAGTGGGTCTCGATGGCCAGCGGGTCGCGGCCCACCAGCAGCGGTCTCATGGTCTCCAGGCGCGCCCGCGCCATGGGGCCCGTGGCGCCGGCTTCGCCGTAGCCGGTCAAGCCCGCGTCCGTGTCCACCCGGATGAGGCAGTTCCCGGCGATGTTGCGCAGCGCCATCGCCTTGATGCCGGTGATCTTGACCTGGCCGCGCAGGGGCGCCGACAGGGCCTGGTACCGTTCGAGGAAAGCCCCGGCAGGCAGCAGGGCCGCCAGCCGCAGCCAGTCACGACGTGTCCAGCTTGAGCGCATAGGCACGTGAAACCTCCGCTCAGCCAGCGTAGCGCAA
>CAZIRH010000046.1:0-15044 GCA_964541065.1 uncultured Solibacteraceae bacterium | reverse complement strand
GATGACCACGTGGCGGTACGGCCCCTCGTCCGCGCTTTCGCTGCGCACCGCGGTCTCCTCCCGCAGCGCCAGGTGAATGATGCGCCGCTCGCGGCTGGTCATGGGATTGAAGTGGAACGGCACGCCCGTGTGCTTGACCTTGTCGGCCGCCGCGGCCGCGCTCAAGCGCAGCTCCTCGATGCGCAGGGCGCGGAAATCCTCGGCGTCGAAGCACAGCCGGGAGTGATCCTCCGGCGGCAGCCGCAGCATCTCCTGGGTGACGTGCTCGAGGGCCAGCAGCAGCGCGGCCTTGTTGGCCAGCAGCCATTCCACGTCGGGCCCGGAGAACTTCACCACCACATCGGGATCCTCGAAGCCCGGATGACGGTTGTCCCCCCGCGCGATGCTGTATGTGAGCCGCATCCCCGCGTGGGCCAGGACCGGCTGGAGGAGGGCGTCGATGCGGGGCCCGATTGACTCGGGCGTGTACTTGTTCGGCCTCACCGCTTGCCTTTGCCGCCCTTCTTGGGCGGGCTCTTCACCGCCACCACCTGCGGCACCGCCGCCGGCATGGTCTTGTTGATGAACCACTGCTGCGCGATCCCCACCAGGTTGCTGGTCAGCCAGTACAGCACCAGCCCGCTCTGGAACTGGTAGAACATGAAGCCGAAGACGAGCGGCATGAACAGCATCATCTTCTGCTGCATCGGATCGGCCGAGGTGGTGGGCGTCATCTTCTGCATGACGAACTGCGAGACTACCATGGCCACGGGCAGCAGCCGGATGGGCAGGTGCTCGGGCTGCGACAGGTCGGTGACCCACAGCCAACTGGCGCCCCGCATCTCGATGGCCACCATCAGCACCTTGTAGAAGGCGAAGAAGAACGGGATCTGGAGCACCATGGGCAGGCAGCCGCCCATGGGATTGACCCCGTGCTTCTTGTAGAGCGCCATCATCTCCTGGTTCTGCTGGGCCTTCTTGGGGTCGCGCAGGCTGAGACCCTTGTACCGGGCCTGGATGGCGGCCACCTCCGGCTGGAGCGCCTGCATCCGCTTCATCGACTTCATGCTCTTGAACTTCAGCGGCAGCAGGGCGAAGTTGATGAAGACGGTGATCAGCACGATCGACCAGCCGTAGTTGTGCACGAACGTGTCGTTCGCCCAGCTCAGGATCAGGAACAGCGGCTTGGCCAGGAACCCGAACCAGCCCCAATCCACCATCTGCTCGAGCCGGGGATCGATGCGGCGCAGCAGGTCGATGTCCTTGGGACCCGTGAACAGCCGGAACTCCTGGCGCCCGGCGCCTCCCACGGCGGCGCCCACGTGCGGCTCCTCCTTCGCGTTGAGCGGGCTGGCCACCGCATCGCTGAAGGTGCGCACCTCGATCTGCTGGCCCGCGGCGGGCAGGAACACCGCCGCGAAGTAGTTGTCCTCGAGGCCGGCGAAGGAGTAGGTGCCGTAGTCGGTGAGCGGCCCGTTCCTGGCCGCCTTGGCGTCCTTGGTGATGAGCTTGCCCGCGGGCAGGTCGAAGTACAGGCTGCGCTGAGTGCCGGCCGGGTTCAGCACGGCGAAGTCTCCGAACCCGCCGCGCCAGGCCACCAGATGCGCCAGCGGCGCGCCCGCCTGAGTCACCTCCGAGGAGAACTGTGCCAGGTAGTCGTCCTGACGGAACCGGAAGGATTTCCGCACCAGGCAGGCGCCGTCGGAGAACTCGTAGTCGATGCCCAGCCCGTCCGGCGCGGGCTTGGCCACAAACAGCGCCTGGTTGGGATCGGCGGACGGCTTGCGGTCCTTGAACTCCAGCGCGAAGGGGTAGCCCACCTTGGCCACCGCAGCCAGGTTGATCAGCTCGAGCGGCTTGCCGGCGCTGCCCTTGTGCTTCTTCAGCACCCAGGAGCGCACCACCGCGCCGCGATTGGAGAGCGCGAGCCGATGCAGGTTCGTCTCCAGGACGAAGATCTCTTCCTTCTGGGCGGACACCGGAGCCGCGCGGCGAACCGGCTGCTTTACGGGCTTGGGGACCGCCTCGGCGGCCGGCGCGGCCGGAGTGACTGGCTGGGCCGCCACCGGCTGCGCCGCCGGCGCGGGCGCCTGCGGGGCGAAGAACCGGTACAGGTAGGGCAACGCCACAAAGAGCGCCACTATGAGCACCAGGGCGACCGGCAGCAGGCGCTCCTCCTGCCCGGGCTCCTTCTGAAACAGAGGCCGCTTGGGCGCCGTCCCGCCGTATTTCGCCTCAGCCATGGTTGTCGTGCCGCACTCTCACTGGCATCATCGCACCGGGTCGAAACCGCCGGCGTGGAAGGGGTGGCAGCGGAGCAGGCGGCGCAGGCCCATCCCTGTCCCGCGCAGCGCGCCGTGCCTGCGGACCGCCTCGGCCGTATACTCCGAGCAGGTCGGGGAGAACCGGCAGGCCGAAGGCAGCAGCGGCGACACCAGCAGCTTGTAGAGCCGCAGCAAGCTGAGGATCAACCAGCGCATCGCGCAAACAGCCTCTCCATCTCGCGCTCCAGGTCCGCAAACTCCGCTTTCAGGGCCGCGCGCCGCGGCTGAATCACAATCTCCCACCCCGCCGCCAGCCGGTGAAGCTGCCGCCGGACCGCCTCGCGCATCCGCCGCCTCAGCCGGTTCCGCACTACCGCCCGGCCCAGGCCGCGAGGCACCGTAAAACCGATCCTGGGACCCGGCGCTCCAGCCGCTTCCATACACAGCGCGCTGAAGTACGGCCCGTTCACCCGGAACCCCTGCGCGCACACCCGGCGGAAGTCCGAGGAGCGCAGCAGCCGCCGGGACTTGGGAAACGACAAACTGGGCTTGCCCGTTTCGATACGCTTACTTGGAATATCGGACCGCGCTCTCGTCGCTGACCGACAGCTTCCTACGGCCCTTGGCGCGCCGGCGCGCCAGCACGGCCTGCCCGTCCTTGGTTCTCATGCGCGCCCGGAACCCGTGGGTCTTGGCCCGGCGGCGGTTGTTGGGTTGAAACGTTCTCTTCGGCATGGTGCGTGCGCCCCGGTACGGACAGACCACCACTGTGCGCGCTGCCAGCGCCGGTTCGGTAAGTTCCAGTATAGAAAGCGGCTTGCAGAGGTGTCAAACGCCGCGTGGCTCGGATTCAGCGCCGCGCCCCCCACCTCCTACTCCCGGCAGATGCCGCGCCGGCTGGAGCGGACGAAGCGCACCAGGTGGAGGGTGTGTTCGGTGGGGCTCTCCTCCTCCAGGCGGCGGAGGGCCTCTTCCAGCTTCAACCCGGAGCGGTAGAGGATCTGGTAGGCCTGCTTCAACGCCGAGATGTCCGCTTCACTGAAGCCTGCGCGCTTCAGCCCCACCAGGTTCAGGCCCACGGGGCGCGCGCGGAGGCCGCAGTAGGTGAAGAACGGCGGCAGGTCGCTGTTGACGCCCGTGTTGCCCCCGACCATGGCCAGGCGGCCGATCTTCGAGTACTGCTGGATGGCCACGTTGCCGGAGACGAAGGCCTGGTCCTCGATCTCGACGTAGCCGGCCACCAGGGCGCAACTGCATATCACCGTCTCGTTGCCGATGCGGCAGTTGTGCGCGATGTGGCCGGAGGTCATGATGTAGTTCCGGTCGCCGATCTCGGTGACGGATTCCGGCTGGGTGCCCCGCGAGATGGTGTAGTGCTCGCGGATGCGGTTGTCGTTGCCGATGCGGAGGTAGCTGCGCTCGCCGGTGAAGGCCTTGTCCAGCGGGTCGGTGCCCAGCACCGTTCCGGCCGAGATCTGGTTGCGGTCTCCCAGCGCGGTCCAGCGCTTGATGCAGACATACGGCTCGAGCCGGCAGAACGCGCCGATGCGCACGTCGGGTTCGACCACACAGTACTCGCCAATGACGGTCTGCGGCGCGATCCAGGCCTCGGGGTGGACGCGGGCCGTGGGTGCGACGATCGCCGACGGATCGACGGGCATCAATAGATTATGGCGCGGTAGCGGCGTTCCGCGCCGGCCCGCTGCCAGGTGACCCCCCTCCCCGCCGGCTGGACTCGCGCACCACCAGGCGGGGCAGCAGGAAGATGTGCTGCGGGGCCGGGGGCGTCTTCGTTTCCATGCACTGGAGGAGCAACTCGGCGGCCTTCTGGCCGATCAGGGAACTGTTCTGATCGATGGTAGAGAGAGGAACGCGCAACAGGTCCGAGTAGTGGACGTTGCCGGAGCCGATGATGGCGACGTCGTGGGGCACGTTCAAGCCTGCTTCCAGCACCGCCCGGATGGCGCCGAACGCGACCGGGTCGTTGTAGCAGAAGACGCCATCGGGGAGCGGCTTCAGGCGCAGCAACTCGCGCATGGCCCGGTAGCCGGCGGCGTCACTGAACTCGGCGCTGATGACGTACTCGGCCGGGGCCTCCAGGCCGTGCCTGGCCAGCGCGCGGCGGTAGCCACGCAGGCGCCCCGTCCCGGTCGGGATGGCCGGGCCCCGCAGGTGCGCAATGCGCCGGCAGCCCTGCGCGATGAGGTGCCCGGTGGCCAGCTCGCCGATCTCCTCGTCCCTGCCGCCCACGTAGTGCGCCTGGACGCCGGCGGGCAGCCGGTCGATCAGGACGTAGGGAACTTTGCGGGCGCGCAGCGTCCGGAACAGCTCCGCGCGGCCGTTTCGCTGCGCCGACGCGATGATCAGGCCATCCACGCTCCGGGCCAGCAGCGCCGCAATCTGGCGCTCTTCGGTCTTGGCGTCCTCCTCGCAGTTGGAGATGACCACCTGGTAGCCGGCCGGCTCGAAGCTGGCGGCCACGCCCTTGGCCACTTCGGCAAAGAAGGAGTGCATCAGGTCGGGGATGACCAGTCCCACCATGTAGGTCCGTCGCGTGGCCAGACTGCGCGCGATCCAGTTGGGCTGATAGTTCAGTTCGCGGACGCGCTTCAGCACCCGCTTGCGGGTCTGCTCGCTGATGTCGCTGTGATTGCGCAGGGCCTTGGAGACCGTCATCAGCGACACTCCCAGGTCCCGGGCAATGTCCTTCATTCGGGCGGCCAAACCATTCCCTCCGTTGGAAAACTCCCGCCCCTAATTCTTCACCGGAAAGCGCGGGTCTGTCAAGGGGAAACTGACCCGGCTCCGGGCGGCAAGGTATATCGCTATAGTGACCGCTCAATATTGCGGACGGGGCCGGGCGCGGGCCTCCCTGGCGCTAGCGGACGGGCGTGCGACGCAGAATCCAACTGTGGATGTAGAAGGCGCCCGCGCCTTGCGCGATGGCACAGGGGTAGGAGAGCCACCACCAGGACTCGCCCGCGCCCTGCACGGAGAAACCGCGCTGCTCGAACTGCTGCTGCACTTGCGCGACGGGCAGCAGGGGTTCGAAGGCGCTGTCGCCGGCCTGCCGGTAGGCGGCCAGGAGCCGCTCGTAGGCCTCGATCTCGGTCTTGATGGGATGCTCGGCCGCGCAGAGGCGGCCGACGGCGGCAGTGATCTCATGGGCGGATGCGGCCAGCCCGAGGCGGCGGAAATCGGCCAGAACGGCGGTTTCGACCGCGGCGCGGCTCTCCGGCGACAGCCGACCATAGGCCGGACCGCGCGAGACGGTGTCGCCGTAGTAGACGGCTCCGCCGGAGCGAACGAGGGAGGCCAGGAGCCGGACGTGGTCTTCGACGGAGAGGGAGACGAGTTTCCGGAAGGCTTTGTCGGACCCCTCCCAGGCTTCCAGCGGAGTGTTGAAGCGCGTGCGCACGAGGCGGTCGGCGTAGGCGAAGGGGTAGCGGGGGATTTCCGAGAGCACCAGTGAGGAGACGACCAGGTCGGAAGGCGGGAGGTTCACCGGGTTCCCGAGGGCGAGGTCGCTGAAGATGGCATCGTAGCGGCGGAAAGCCTCATCGGCGGCGGAGCTGGCGTCGATGGCCTCGCCCAGGCGCTCCATGAGCGCAGTGGCGAACGAGGTGACGTCCATGACGCGGAGCTCGACCTTGGGGCGGAGTTCCAGCGGCAACTGTTCGAGGCTCTCCAGCATGCTGGGGCCGTCCATGTCTACCAGGATCAGGCGGTCAAAGCGGCGGGCCAGTTCGGCGAGGGGAATCTCGGCGGCGACGCCGGAACCGAGCACGGTGGCGACGGCTTTCCCCTGGGCGAGATCGGCGGCCTTCAGGATACGGCGGTAACTGTGCTCGATATGCGCTTGCCAGTAGAGCCGCTGTTCCGGAGCGGTGCCTCGAAAGTCGGCGCCGCCGGTGCGGAAGAAGCCCTCAGGGGTCTGGCCGAGGCCGACGATGGCAGTGAGGCAGAGCAGGTGCCGGAGCATAGTTTGGCGCGCCGGGGCCGGCTGCTGGTGATTATAGCGCGGGCGGGCTCCGGGCCGGAATCGTCCCACGCCAGGCGGTCTGCTGTATGCTATGGGCTGACCGGGGCCCAGCATGGGAATCCGGCCAGGCCTGCCATCGTTTGCGAGGCGCCATGCAGCAGCAGAGGTCTTTCGTTCCAGGACTGAGTTTGGTTGCAGCAGTGTTGTGGATCCACCTCTCTCTCTCGCCGGCAGTTGAGCAACGGCTGCGAGCGGCAGGCGCCGCCGAGGCCCTTGTGGCGTCAGTCCAGGCTGGGGCGGAGAAGCGGGCGGGCGAACCGCCCCGACGGCTTCCGGCGGAGCTGCCGCGGTGGGAATTTGTGCCCATCCCTCCAGGAGAGTTCCAGATGGGTTGCTCGCCGGAGGACAGCCAGTGCGGAGACGATGAGAAACCCGCGCACCCGGTGCGGATCACGAAGGGGTTTGAGATCGGCAAGCACGAAGTAACGCAGGCGCAATGGGAAGCGGTGATGGAGAGCAACCCCAGCGACTTCAAAGGACCGGACCGGCCGGTGGAACAGGTGAGCTGGACCGACATTCAAGAGTTTCTGGCGAGCCTGAATGGGCGCAATGACGGCTACCGCTACCGGCTGCCGACAGAGGCCGAGTGGGAGTATGCGGCGCGGGCGGGAACGACCGGGAAGTATTACGGGAGCCTGGACGCCGTTGCCTGGTACGGCCGCAACTCCGGCGATCAGACCCACCCGGTGGGAGGCCGGCAGCCGAACGCGTGGGGATTGTACGACATGCTGGGGAACGTCTGGGAGTGGTGCCAGGACTGGCACCAGGCCGGCTACTACCGGGAGTTCGGCAAGAGCCCAGCAGTGGATCCGCGAGGCCCCGCCAAAGGCGAATACCGCGTCTTGCGCGGTGGTTCCTGGTACAAGTATCTGTGGTTCCTGCGGGTGTCCAGCCGGTTCAGGGAGCGTCCGAGCGCCCGGTACCGCCACTTCGGCTTTCGCTGTGTGCGGGAAATGCGCCCCAGGTAGAGCGCGCTCTGCGCTCGACCGATCCTCGGCTCAGCCAAACGTTGGTTCCTCCGGCCGCCCAGCCAGTCGCGCAGCGAGGCGGAAGGCGCCTCGCCGGGATTTCAGGTGTATCGCTACAGTGATCGCTCCAGATTGGCAATCAGGCGGGAGGGAGTATTGACAAACCGAGTGGCCGCCACTATAATGGACCCACTGCGGAGTCTCGGGTCGGAATGCACCTTGCCAAGCGCTCCCTGGAGGATCGCGGCGGACACGCCGGCGCAACGGCGCGGCTCCCCTCGACCCGCCGCCCGTCGCTTCCGGGCAGGAGACGATCCCGGACGCTCCGAGACAGAGTAATCCGGAAAGGTGAAAAGTATGAGCAAGAGATCTGCAATGAGATTGGCCCTGGCGGTGGTCCTGCTTGGCTGTGCGGCCACACTGGCCTGGACCCAGACGGTGACGGGAGTCATCTCGGGAACGGTGACCGATCCCTCCGGCCAAGCCATCGGAGGAGCCGCAGTGGTCCTGATTAACGAAGGCACCGGGGACCGGAGGTCCGCCAGCACGGACGTGGCGGGCAGCTTTATCTTTCCCGCCGTGCCGCCCGGCGCCTACACCGTTCGGGTGGAGAGCAAGGGCTTTCAAACGTTTCAGAGAACCGGGAACCAGTTGACGGCCAACGAGCGGCTGTCGTTGGGCAATATTCAGTTGGCCATCGGTTCGTTGAGCGAAACAGTGACCGTAACAGCGGAAGGAGCGAACGTGCAGACCGCCAGTGCGGAAGGCTCCGCCCTGTTGACCACCAGGCAACTGGACACTCTGGCGCAGCGCGGCCGCGACGTGGTGGGCATGCTGAACCTGCTGCCGGGCGTCGAAACGCGGGACCCGGTGGAGGCGGTCGGAGGGACCTGGTCCAACGTCGGCACCCCGGCGATCAACGGGCTCGCGAGCAGCTCCAACACCGTGACCCTCGATGGAGCGCCGGCAACCGACCTGGGCAGCTCGGGCTCCCATGTGATTTACGCAAACTTCGACTCGGCCGCCGAGGTGAAGATCCTGCTGAACAACTACCAGGCGGAGTATGGCCGCGCCGGCGGCGCCATGATCAACATCATCACCAAGGGCGGAACCACGGACTACCATGGGTCGGTCTACTGGTACAAGCGCCACGAGATGTTCAACGCCACCAACTTCTTCAACAACCAAAGCGGCAGGCCGAAGGAAAAGTACCGCTACGTCACCGAAGGGTTGACCCTGGGCGGTCCTGTTGCGATTCCCAGGCTGTTGAATGCGAGCCGCGAGAAGCTCTTCTTCTTCTACCAGGTGGAAAGGAATCCCGGCTGGTTTCCTCGTCCAACATCTCTGGCGAAGTACACCATGCCCACGGCGGAGGAACGCCTCGGGAATTTCTCGCAGTCGCTCGACTCGGCCGGGAAGCTCATCGTCGTCAAGGACCCGCTGGCGAATGGCGCGGCGTTCGCCGGGAACGTCATCCCGACGAACCGGATCAACAAGAGCGGGCAAGCCTTGCTCAAGGTGTTCGCGTTGCCGAACCAGTTTAACCGGGACCTCACGAAGGGCACTTACAACTACGAGTGGCAGGAGAGCCTCGAGTTGGCGAAACTCCAGCACGTGTTTCGAGTGGACTACCGGGCCACCGACAGGGACTCGCTGTATTTTCGCGGAATGATCTGGGGCAATTCGGTGTATGGATGGAACGGTTCCGGCGGTTTCGCGGCCTGGCCCATGGCCTTGGACTCGCTCGAATTCCTGACCAGGAGCGGCGTGGTGAACTACACGCGGGTCATCAATCCAACCATGGTCAACGAGTTCAACGCCACCGCGAAGCGCGTTTTCCTCAACCATCCGCTCGCGCCGCCTGACGAGCTGGCGAAGATCCAGCGCTCCAAAATCGGGTTCACCGCGGGGCAGTGGCACCCGGAAGTCAATCCGAACGACATTATCCCGCAGGCTACTTTTACCGGCGCGATCAGCAGCTCCACCGATTTTGGCGGTTACTGGGGGGGGCGGTATCCGGCGCACCGGATCGACAGCGGGTACACGCTCAGCGACGGGCTTACCGTGAGCCGCGGCGGCCACACCTTCAAGGCCGGCTTCTACTTTGAAAGAGACGTGATGATCTCGGTGCCAGGCTGGAACCAGACCTGGATGGGCAGCTTCAGTTTCAACCGCGACACCAACAATGCAAACGACTCCGGCCACCCCTTTGGGAATGCCATGCTGGGGAACTTCACGTCCTATACGGAGCCGACCACGAGGCTCCGGCCCCAGGCGGACAACTACAACATCGACTGGTATGTGCAGGATTCCTGGAGAGCGACGCGGCGGCTGACCCTCGAGCTGGGGCTGCGCGTGGCCTGGGGCCCTCCCTATCGGCAATTGGACGGCAACACGGCCTCCTGGGCCTGGGAGCGCTATAACCGCACCAAAGCGCCGGTGCTCTACCAGCCCGTCCTGGTCGGCGGCAAGCGGCTGGCCTTGAATCCCCTGAATGGGCAGACCGCTCCGGCGGCCCTCATCGGAGCCTACGTCACCGGCTCAGGCGACCCGGCCAACGGGATGGTAACGTCCAGAGACTCGAACTATCCCAAGGCCTTCTTCGTTGTTCCCAAGCAGTTGCTCCAGCCCCGCTTCGGGCTGGCCTGGGACGTGTTCGGAAACGGCAAGACAGCCGTCCGCCTCGGATTCGGGATGTTCAACCAACTGATCCGGAATGAGCCGGCGTCCAACCAGCCGCCGATTGCGTACAACCCCGTCCTCTACTACGGGAGTCTGGACACGTTCCTGAGCGCTTCCGGCGTGCTGTTCCCGGGCAATGCCAGCGGGTGGGATAAGTACACCAAGCAGCCCGGGAATTACAACATCACCCTTGGAATCCAGCAGCACATCGGCTTGGGGACCGTAGTGGAAACGAAGTATGTTTCCACGCTTGGCCGGCATCTGACGACCAGTCGCAACTTGAACACGCTGGCTTATGGAGCGCGCTTCCTGACTCAGAACCTGGACCCGACCAACGCCAACAAGCCGTACCCCGACAATTTCCTCCGGACGTACCCGGGTTACGGCACCCTGACCTACAACGACGCTTCGAGCAGCTCGAACTATCATGCGCTGGAAGTCACGGCCACCCGGCGGTTTGTCAGTGGGCTCGACTTCGGAGTGGGCTGGACCTATTCCAAGTGGATGGATTGGGGAGGCCCCCCGATGTTCGTAGGTTACCGGTTTTGGAGCTACGGGAAGAACGGCACCGATCAGACCCACAAGCTGATCCTCACGTACACGTACAACCTCCCTGCGCTCAGCAAGGTATTGGCGAGTCCCGTCACGCGCTGGGTCTTCGACAACTGGCAGGTTTCCGGAATCACCATGTTTGCCAGCGGGATGCCCAGCGGAGTCAGCTTCTCCACTACCGATGGGACTGACCAGACCGGCGGTGGCGACGGCCAGCGGATCATCGTAACCGGCAAGGCTCAACTGCCGCACGGAGAGCGGACCATGATGCGATGGTTCGATACGTCCGTGTTCGCGCGACCGGGGATGAACGCAATCGGCAACGCGCCGAAGGATGTAATCCGGGGACCCGGGCGGAACAACTGGGACGTGACGCTGTTCAAGAACTTCCCCGTAAGGAGCGAACAACGCGTACTGCAATTCCGTTGGGAGTTCTACAACGTGTTCAACCACACGCAGTTCTCAAGCGTGAACACCAGCGCGCAGTTCGATCTAACCGGGAAACAGGTCAACGGCCTGTTCGGCACGGCAACCGCTGCCCGCTCGCCGAGGGTGATGCAAGTGTCCCTGCGGTTCCGGTTCTAAACTGTGCTATAGGGGCCGGACCCGCCCGGCCCCTACTCGTGGAGAATACTGATGCGCATTCGAATCGTTCTCTCGTGCTTTGCCCTGCTCTGCCTGTGCCTCCCTGTCCACGCGGCGGAAGATGTGGTCGTGGCCAGCCCGGACGGCCGTGTGCAGTTCCGGCTCGCCTTGGGCGGCCAAGCCCGCCTCGAGTATTCGGTCACTTTCAACGGGAAGCCCGTCATCGAGGCTTCCGCCATCGGAATCACGGTCGATCAGGTCAGCCTGGCCGAGGGCGTTCAAATCGGCCAGGTCGAGCGGTATCAGGTGAAAGAGAGCTACCCCTGGCACGGCGCGCACGCGACGGCCGTGGACCACTGCAACGGCGCGCGCGTCGCGGTGACGCATCTGAAGTCGCGCACGGCATACACGCTCGAGGTCCGCGCCTACAACGACGGGGTCGCCTTCCGCCACGTGGCGCCGGGCGAAGGCACGCGCGTGCCGGACGAAGCCACGGCGTTCCGCCTGCCCGCCGGAAGCACGCTGTGGTACCACGACCTGGAGGACCACTACGAGGCGCAGCATGCGAGAAAATCACTCCGGGCCGTCGCGCCCGGGGCTTGGCTGGCGCCGCCGGTGACCTTCATGCTGCCGCAGGGCGCCGGATACGCCGCGATTACGGAGGGTGGGCTTCGCAACTACAGCGGCATGGGGTTGCAGGGCGACGGCGCGGGCGGTCTTCATGCGCGGCTGGGCCATGCCATACCCGCCAGCTACCCTTTTCGGCTCCGGTATGCACAGGACGTTGAGCGCTTGACCAAGCCCGCGGCCATCACCGGGACGATCACCACGCCCTGGAGGGTCGTCATGATCGGGTCCGATCTGAACGCCCTGGTGAACTGCGACATAGTGCACAACGTGGCGGCGCCGCCGGACCCGAGGCTGTTTCCGAACGGCCTCAAGACCGACTGGATCAAGCCCGGGCGCTCGCTGTGGAGTTACCTCGATGGCGGCACCAACACGCTGGAAGGGATGAAGGAGTTCTCCAGGCTGGCGGGGGAGCTGGGCTTCGAGTACAACCTGCTGGAGGGCTTCTGGTCCAGGTGGCCCGAGAGCCAGTTGAAGGAACTGGTGGACTACTCGCTGGCACGGGGCGTCAGAATCATCATCTGGCGGGGCCGCAGCGCGCTGGGGGACGAGAAGCGCATCCGGGAGATGTTCGAGATGTGCCGGCGCACGGGCGTGGCGGGGGTGAAGATCGACTTCTTCGACCACGAGCACAGAGAGGTGGTTGACCTCTATGAGTTGACCCTGAAGCTGGCCGCGGAATACCACCTCATCGTCGATTTCCACGGCGCCAACAAGCCCACCGGCCTGGAGCGCACCTTCCCCAACGAGCTCGGGGTGGAAGGCATCCGCGGCATGGAGATGGGCGCGCCGTACGCCATGCACGAGGTCACCCTCCCCTTCACCCGCATGTTGGCCGGGCTGGCCGACTACACGCCCACGCATTTCAGCGGCCGGAAGCTGGCCGACACCACCTGGGCGCACCAGGTGGCCAACGCCATCCTCCTGCCGGCGCCGCTGCTGGTCTACGGCGCGCATCCGGCGAACATTCTGGCGAACCCGACCGTGGACATGGTGAAGAGCATCCCCAGCGTCTGGGATGAGACGGTGGTGCTGCCCATCTCGCAGATCGGGGACATCGCGGCGTTTGCCCGGCGCAAGGGAGACACCTGGTTTCTGGCGGTCAACAACGGCCCGGTGGCCAAGACCGTCCGGGCAGACCTGTCGTTCCTGGGCCAGGGCTCCTACAAGTCCCTGCTGATCCGGGACACGGACGAGCCGGCCGCGGTCAAGATCGAACACCTGACCACCCGCAGCAGCGACTCGCTCTACATTCAACTGCGCTCGGGCGGCGGCTTCGTGGGCAGATTCATGAAGTAGAGAGCGGGATCGCGCGGGCGCTAGTGTCCTGTCTCGCAAGTTGGTTGACCATCGGAGCCGTTGCAGCCGACAGGCTGAAGGCCTGTCCCACGAGGCGGCATGGTCAAGGTGTTTGCGAGACAGGACGCTAGCGCGCTTGCGGGTTACCGCAGCAGCCGCGGGTCGATGGGCTGGTCGTGAACGCGGGCAATCCGGATGTGTGCGCTCTCCGGATGCTGGGGGTTGACCAGGACGTTCCAGGTAGCGGGCACAATGACGGAGGGGACGCGGAGCAGCGCCGTGCGGCCGGATCGTAGCCACTGATCTCCGAGCCGCCGCGTCATTCCCGCGTTGTTCTGCCAGCCGGGGCCGAGGGCGCCGATGTCCACCGTCTCGACGGTGACTGAATCCGGCGCCTCGATTTCCATGTAGCGGAACGTGACCGGGATGTCCTCGGAATCGATCTCCCCGTGTGCCAGCACTTCGAGGAGCGCCGCCGCGGGGTTCGGCGCGCAGTATACGACTCGCCTCCCACGGGTGTGCCACCGTCCTGAAGCACGCAGGCCACCGCCGCCATCGAGTGTCGGGTGGTTGCTTACACGCCAGAGGATCACGCCGCCAAGCCGTCGTCGATCTGCGCGATCGCTTCTTCCACGAGGCGCGCCCCGGCCTCAGTCGCCAGCATTTCAAGTGGAGTCTTGCCGTCGAAGCGGCGCTTCGGCTTTCGCATCCACCGCCATGCGCGTGCGGGTTCCCCGAACACCTCCTCGGCCATCGCTGTGATCCGGGCCACGCGCACCGCTTTGTCCGATTCCTGCTTCGATAGCGGCTGGTGCTTCGCCGCGCGGTGCGCGAGCGTCCTGCGCGGAATGATCAACTGGTAGACCTCGGTGTCGGAAAGGCCGCCACGGACGAGCGCCTTGACCGTCGTGGCCGGCAGTCGCTTGTCGACGAGAGCGGCCAGGTCGCGGTCGCAGCGAATGCGAGTGAGGCCGAGCTTCCCGCCCAGGCGGGCGTAGAGTCCCGTGCCGGAGGCGGGTTCGACTGTGACGTGCGTTTGGGCCATGCCGGCAAACCTCCGTGGCAAGCTGCCTCCATTATAGGGGCATTCTGCACGAGGAGGCAAACGTGGCGCGCTCCCCTGGTTTCAGGCCGACGCCTCGCTCGATGTGGTAGACTGCTTCCGCCCGGAAGACCCCAGGAGGGGAATCCGGGCCGGAGGAGCCGTTGTGAATACCTGTCTGCTTTCGGCACTGTTGGCAGCCGCGCTGACCCCGCTCGCGCCGGCCGCCGAGCCAACCCGCATTCTGATCGCCTACCACTCCGAGACGGGGAACACGGAGAAGCTCGCCCAGGCCGTGCACCGCGGCGCCGCTTCCGTCGAGGGAGTGGAGGCCACGCTGCGCAAAGTCTCCGCAGTGAAGCCGGAGGAGATCGTGGGCGCCCACGGCATCGCGGTGGGCACGCCGGTGCACTGGGGGAGTCTTTCGGCGGAGACCAAACGCTTTCTGGACCGCGCCGGCGAAGCCCTGTGGAAAGCCAAGACCACCGGCGAAGGCCGCACCGCTGGCGCCTTCTGCACGGGCGGGGCTCCCTCGATGGGCAAGGACCTGGCGCGCCTTTCGATTCTCTCCGCGTTTCTGGTCATGCGGTTCGTCGTGATCGGCGGCGTGGAGGAGGCAGGCTACGGCACGCTCGGCCCTGAGGCCACCACCGGGGCGCCCGACAAGGGCGTGAGCGAGAAGAAAATGGAGGAAGCGCGCCGCTTCGGCGAGCGCTTCGCCCGCCTCACGCGCCAGCTCCGCACGGGCGCGGCCGGGAAGCAATATTAGGGGGAATGAGTCCCAGGTGGGTGGGTGCCTCGGTGCCGCGCCGGGAGGGGCCGGCGAAGCTGACCGGCGCCGCCCGCTTCGTGGCCGATCTGGCGTTCCCCGGCCTGCTGCACGGCGTCACGGTGCGCAGCCCCGTGGCGCGTGGCCGGCTGCGCGCCATCCGCTTTGATCCCGCGTTCCCCTGGCGCGATTTCGTCATCGTGACCGCGGCCGACATACCGGGGCGCAACCGCAT
>CAZIRH010000045.1:0-18052 GCA_964541065.1 uncultured Solibacteraceae bacterium | reverse complement strand
ATGCTTTCCTTGCAAGGGAAATTCGTTCCGCTGGTACGATTAGCTAACCTTTTTGATATTGAAGAGGCCCAGTCGGACCTCACCCGGGCACTTGTTGTTGTGGTTGAAGATAATGAACGGCATACGGGGATTGTGGTGGATGAACTTCTTGGACAACAGCAGATTGTTATTAAGTCTTTGGGAGAGGCGTTGAGAGGTCTTCGGGGTATTTCCGGAGGAGCGATTATGCCGGATGGGCGGGTGGGGCTTCATCACGATGGTCTGCCGGCCCGGCTCCAGGCTGCCCAGCAGCCGCCGCGCCTCCGCCGCCTCGGCCGCCTCGACAATCTCCCGCGCGAAATACACGCGCGGCAGGCACGACGCGTTCTCGCGCAACGCCCGGCCCTCCAGGTCCAGCCAGCGGCTGACGTTCAGGCCATCCCGCAACTTCGCGTTGGCGCTGCCGGCGTGTACGTACTCGTCGTAGGCCGCCAGCTTCAGCGGGTTGTAGCCGTAGGTCGCCTCCAGGCGGAGGTCCAGCGGATGGTTCAGGGGGCCGAGTTGCACCAGCCGCTCGGGCGCCTCGAAGCGCGTGAGCGCAGGCTGGCGCGCGGCGATCACACGGCCAGTAGTCTCCTCGGCGTTCCCGTACAGTTCTTCGAAGCTCGCGCGGGCGTAGGCCAGGGGATTCCTCCACGAGTTCCAGTAGCAGAGATCCACGAGGAACACGCTGCTCAACACCAGTCCCAGGTAGCGCCACCTCCATTTCTCCAGCACCCAACGCAGGCCCGCGGCCGCCAGTAGTGCCAGTCCCAGGGCCACCACGAACCACCCGTGGATCGGGGCGCGCACCTTGTGGAATCCGGGCAGCACTGCGCCGAGGCGGTAGAGCCCTCCCGCCGGGCCCAGCATGTACCAGGCCGCCGGCACGATGAGCGCGAGCGCCAGGGTACCCACCTGCGCCTCGCGCAGGCCCGCCAGGGCCAGCGGAACCAGCAGCAACCCCGCGTAGAAGTAGTACTGGGTGATGTCGCCCGGCCCACGGTAGTTGAGCGACCACAGCGCCCAGCGCGTCCGGGTGGACCAGCGTCAGCAGGCTACGCGCCTCCAGAATGCCTTCCCGGCTGCCTCCCCACGCCGCCCCTGCGCGGATCGAGTGTGCGGTGAGTTCGTATGCAGGCAGCGTCTGAACGGCCGAAACCAGCAAGGCGATGCCTACGGTGATTGCCAGGAACGCCAACGCGCGCAGCCAGCCGCGGCGCTCCAGGATCAGCTCGCCCGCGGCAAACAGCCCCAGGCCGGCGAAGGCGTACAGCGCGGTCTGAAAGTGTCCCGCCAGGATGAGCACGCCACCTGCCAGCCCGCCCCAGGCGGCGAAGCGCAAGAATTCGCCCTCCCGCACCTTCCGAAAGGCCAGCAGCAGCCAGGGCAGCGCACTCGCGGCCTGAAACATCCCCACGTGCGAGCTGTGCCCGGCGAAGAAGCCCGACAGGCCATAGGCGCAGGCGCCCACCAGCGCCGCCACCTCGTTCCCGATCAGCCGCCGCAGCAGCAGGTACGCTCCCGCGCACGCCAGAAAGGCGTGCAGCATGAGCTCGCACTGAATCGCCCGCGGCGTGATCCCCAGCAGAAAGAACGGCCAGTTCAGCGGATACCAGGCCCCCACCTGCGGGTCCGCCAGAAACGGAAAGCCGCTGAACACGTAGGGCGTCCAGAAGGGCAATTGGCCGCTGCGGACGTGCTCGGCGAAGTACTTCTGCGGGGAGTAGTGCGTGTCCACGGCGTCCCACTGGATGCTGGCGTTGGGCGAGGTCAGAGGCGTCCAGTAAAAGATCAGAACGGCCAGCGCCAGCACCCCTAGCCAGCGCCGGCCTTCGAGCGCGCGAATCGCTGCGGGGGCGCGCGGCGCGGCAGCAGGCGGCGGCTTCGGGTGGCGGCGCTTGGACATCGTCAGCGGGACGCCCGGTTCAGGCCGAAGGTTCTCTCGGCGAACAGACGGCTCTGCCCGAGATTCTCCTCGAGCGAACGCGTGATGGCGGTGGCCTTTTCGTAAGCCAGTTCGACGATCAGGTGGCCGGAGAACTTGATCTCGCGCAGGTAGGCGGCCACCTGGGTGTAGTCTATGTCGCCCTCGCCCAGCGCCTCGGTCCACACCCTCTGCCGGGAGTTGCGCAGGTGCAAGGCGCCCAGCCGCGGGCCGCTCTCGCGCAGCAGCACCATGGGGTCCTGCCCGCCCCGGTAGATCCAGTGCACATCGACGCACAACCGCACCAGGTCGGCGTCGGTGTGTTCGAGAAGCTGCCGCCACTCGCGTGCCTGCTCCGCCATCTCGGGATCGTGGTGATGCAGCAGGAGGCCGAATCCGCGCCGCTTCAGCTCTCCGGCCAACTGGTTGACGTACCGCGCCTGGAGCTCGAGCTCCTGGTCGGATTTGCGCTCACGCTTGGGCTTGGGGCTGGGGTTGAAGCTGATGAAGCGGGTGCCCGTGCCTGCGAGGACCTCCGCCAGCGCTAGCGTCTCCGCGATGGTCTTCTCGGCCGCCGCAGCCTCGTGCATCGGTCCGCCGTTGTAAACGATGGGGACCTCCAGGCCGGTGGCTTTCAGCGCGGCCAGGCTCCGCTCGCGTGTCTCGGCGCGGAAGCACGCGGCCATCAGCTCGACACGCCGATATCCGGCGCGGCGCGTGGCGGCCAGCGCTTCCCCGATGCCTTCGGCCAGCGTTTTCTGCTCGGCGGCGAACTGTTGCGTCCAGACATAGAATTGCGCCGCCAACACGGGGCCGTAGCGGCCGGCCGCGGCCGCGGGCCACGCCAGCGCGGCCAAGGCCTCGCGCCGGCTCAGCCCGCTGGAATCCCTTGCCATCCGGCCTAGTATACTCTTACCCATGAAACACGCCCTCTGCCTGCTCAGTGCCGGCCTCGCGCTGGCTGCCGACCTGCCCGTGCGCCAGTCCGGCTTCACGGCGGGCCCCGACGGCCTGCCCGCGGGCTGGAAGAGGTGGGCGGCGCGCGCCGAGATCGCCCCGCGGACCTTCGTGGACCGCGTCCATTCGCGCGGCCAGCCCGGAGCGCTGGCCATTTCCGGCAACAGCAACGCGGCGGCCTATGGTGGCTGGGAGTACACAGCCACCGGGGTCGAGCCCGGCACGTGGTACCGCCTGACCGCCTGGTACCGCCTCGAGGCGCCGCGCTACGAGCCGCTGGACGTCGTCGCCCGGCTGGATTGGATCGACGCCGGCGGCAAACGCGCCGGCCAGCCTGAGTATGCCTGGCGGGTCGCGCCCGAGGGCGAGTGGCGGCGGATCACTGCGGAAGCTCCCGCTCCGGAGAAGGCCGCGGCCGTCAAGATTCAACTCTTCCTGCAAAACGCGCCTTACACCACCGTGTGGTGGGACGACCTCTCGCTCGAAGCCATCCCGGCGCCGGCTGCCAGGCCGGTCCGCCTCGCCGCCATCAACTACCGGCCGCCCAAGACCACCGGCGCGTCCGAGCAGAGCGTCCGGCAGTTCCTCGAGGTCATCGAGAAGGCTGTGCCCGGTCCAACCGACCTGATCCTGCTGCCCGAGGGCATCACCGTGGTGGCCACCGGCAAGAAGTTCGCTGACGTGGCGGAAACCGTACCGGGCCCGACCACGGACCGCCTGGGCGAGGTGGCCCGCCGCCGGAACACGTACCTTGTGGCGGGCCTGTACGAGCGCGAGGGCGTCGCCCTCTACAACACCGCGGTGCTCATCGACCGCCAGGGCCGTGTGACGGGTAAGTACCGCAAGGTCTATCTGCCGCGGGAGGAGATTGAAGGCGGCCTCACGCCGGGCAACGACTACCCCGTCTTCCAGACCGACTTCGGCAAGTTGGGCATCATGATCTGCTGGGACCTACAGTATGCCGACCCGGCCCGCGCTCTCGCGCTAGGTGGCGCGGAGCTGATCCTAATGCCCATCTGGGGCGGCCACGAGGCGCTGCCCAAGGCCCGCGCTATCGAGAACCACGTGTTCCTGGCGGCTTCGGGCTACGACCATCCCACTTACATCCTGGATCCCGATGGCGCCACCGTGGCCGTGGCGAAGGAGCGCGGCACCGCCGCCCTCGCTACCATCGACCTCAACCGCCGCTACCCGGACCCGTGGCTCGGCGAAATGCGCGCCCGCTTCATGAAAGAGTTGCGCCTGGATGTGCCCCTGCGGCGCCCGTGAGTCCCCGGGTGGTCCGGGCTTCAGGGCCGGCTAGGGTCCCAGCATTACAGACGAGCCGGTACCGGAGCACGAAACAGCCATCCCGGGAGGCGCCGCGTCGGTGGGAATCTGAACTGTGACCTGGTAGAAGCCCACCAGCCCAGGCGCCAGTCCGGCAAAAAGTACGGGCACATTGCAGTCTAGTGGCGTCGCCAGCATGGCTAGAGGATTCTCCGGCCCCGGTACGCCAGTCGCCACCGAAGGCTGAACGGGCCCCAGTCCTACGGCGTAGAAGTGGAGGATCTCACCCGGCCATGCGGGACTCGCCGTCGTCACGAACCCACTCCAATCCTGGTGAATCGCCGGCGTAGCAAAGCGCGGTTTGAGGGGAACGACATTCACGACCGTCCGCAGGACCTCAAACGGTGACTCACCCTCAACGGACACTGGGACGGAGTTCGACGGTCGGGCCTCCCATGGTATCTGAAACCACATGCTGCTCTTGCCGCGCGACACGATTGGCGGCCGCATGCCGTCGAACAAAACGAACGTGTTCCCACCCAGGCCGGCTCCGGAGACCTGAACAGCGGAACCGGGGCACACTGTATCCTCAACGTATGCCTGGCCGGTCGGCGCTATGCGCTGCCGGGTTTCGCCGGTGGCCGTGTTGAGCTGATACAGCGCATCATTGGAGACGTACCACGCCGTCTGGCCGTCGTCAGAGAGCGTGAACTGCTGAACATCATCAGGACCCCTGGTGAGGGCGCGGAGGCCGGTGCCGTCGAGCCCAACGAGGTACAGTTGCTTGGAGCCCGGTGGGTCTGTCGTGCCGAGTCTCGCGGACGAAATAAAAGCCACCTTCTGGCCGTCGGCGGTGATGACAGGATCCTGAAGATAGCCGTCGCCCTGGAGGAACACGCGGTCGTCATTAGTGTCCGGATGAAAGACGCGAAGCTGCGAGGGTGAAGAATAGGAGGCTTGGTACTGATAGACGACGGTCCGCCCCGAGGCATCGATCACGGCGTTTGCCGCGAGTTGAGCGTCGCTCAGCCGGGGCGCGGATATGCGCTGGCCGCCACGGAAGACGTGAACTAGCGCGTTTGCCATCACGACGACGAAGGTTCCGTCGTCCGCCACCACGCGGCCATTGGGCGTGAACCGCGCGCCGGTCCCGCTGATGGTGCTCTGAGCCGATCGCTCCCCGGTCTGCAGATCGACGGTATCGAACTCAGACATGGCGTACAAGTTGAGTGGGATGTGCAAGACCAAGTGCCGGCCGTTGCTACTCAGCCGCCCCAAACCGTGAAAGTCGAGAGTGCCCTTCCCAGGTACGCCCTGAACGGTTGTCTGGTAGGGATTGACGTGAAAGCTGCAAGCAGTGGCGCTCCCAGTGCAGTCGCTTCGTCCGGTGTAGGCGAGCACGGTGCCGTCACGGCTAAGATCGGGCTGCCGCAGGTCGTAGGCGTTCGTGAGGCATGTCCCGATGCAGGGCTCCGGGAAACCACTGTTGGCAACGGCAGCAACCAGTTCGAGCGGCGTCGAGCCGATCTTGTAGATTCGGCCCTGCTGCGGTTGGCCAGAGCCCTTCAGCGGCAGGCTGGTGGCGAAGTACACATCCGGCCCGTTGCCGGGCGCGATCAGGCTGGTGAACTGGCCTGACAACGGCGCGAGCATTAAAAGGCCAAGTGTGGAGACCCGTCCCGACATGTCCACTACTAAGATCCGCCGACCTGCTTCCACGCTACAGCCGTCTCAGGTTTCCCGTCAACCGGGCCTGGCCTTGCCCTCCCCCAGTTTTTGTGTCGCCGGCTCAGCCGACAGCACCAGGACACAACCAGGCCGGCAGGAATGCCGGCCGGCCTCACGGCCGGGATACGGTGATGAGCGGGGCGTTGCTCGGGCGGCCGTCCACCGAGATCACCAGCGGATAATCCCCCGCCGGCAGGTCGGGCACCCGTATGTGGGCTTGCATCACCCCGGCACACTGTGGGGTCATGCCGGCCCACTCGACTCGAGCCTCCTGCCCGCCGAGCGTGGCGGTCACCCTCCCGACCGGGAGCGACAGCGGCGAGAGCGGCGAGCCCGCGCCTGTGGCGATGGGAGGAGCCACCGCTCCCTGGCCGGTCCCGAACGCCACGATCATGCCCCCCGCCGGCGCCGGGGTGACGGATGTGTTCCACTGCTGCGTCTCGCTGTTCCATGCGACAGCGTGATCCCCGTTCAAGAAGATGCCCGGCGCGGCGGCCGCCACCTGAAGACGGCCCGAGAGCGGCGGTTGCGTGTTGTTGGTGACCACCACGGTGGCGCTGCCTGGAGGGATCTCGTACGGCACCTGAACGTTGATCTGCCCGGGGCTCACAAAGTGCAACGGCGCCGGGATCCCGTTGATGGTGACCGACACCCCGGCCAGCGAGACCGGCAGTGGCACACTCGAAGCCGCCACCGTGGAAGGAGCCAGACTGTCACCGTAGATGGTGGCCAGCGAACCGGGCGCCACCGGAGCCGCCGCCTCGAAGCTGGCGGCATTCACGGTGTACAGCCCGTTCCAGATGCGCAGCGTGGCCTGCGAATCGGTCTGGCTGACGATCTGCACGTTCCAGCCGTACTGGCCGCCCGCGCTCATGGCATTGCCGTCCCCTCCGGCGGCGCCCAGGCTCAGGTTGCTGCCGCGAGATGAGCACACCAGAGTGCCCAGGCTTTGGTTCGCCGCGCAGCCGTATAGTACCTCTTCGTTGCCGGTGTAGCCTGGCGCCTTCGCCGCGTAGGATTTCGTGGAAGGGATTACCACGCTGGCATCCCACTGCCGCGTGATCCACCGTTTTGGGTTCGCCTCGTTCGGCCCGGGACTGACCAGTTCCAACCCCGGATAGTAGCCCAGCGAGTCGCTGAACCGGTTGACCGCTGGCCGCCCCGGGTAAGTCACCCTGCCGAAGCTGAACGGGACGCTGTCTTTGGTGCTGAAAGCAGCGTCTCGCATCGACCCGCGGGACCGATGGTTCGCCGCCTCATTGCTGTAACCGACGTTGATCCAGCTCTGATAGCGGTATGGCTCCGCGTGTGCATCGACCAGAAGGAGGCGCCCTTTGGGCCCGAAGCTGGGTGGATCGAACAGGTAGCGCCCGATCTCGTTGTCCTGGTAGCGCTCGTTGCTGTACCAAACCAGCAGCCCCGTGTTGGCCGGACCAAAGGTCCACCCCGGGTTGTCCAGGCCGCGGTCAAAACCGCCGGTCGAGCCCGCATTACGCCACTGCAAATAGTAAGCGTGGGCGAAGTTCACTCCGCCGCTGTTTCGCTGCCAGGCGCCCGTGTAGCTCCAATTCGCGTCGCCCCGCTCAGCGTCGTCGAAGAACACCTGTGAGGTCCCTGCCGTCAGGGTCACGTTGTCCACGAAGACGCCATCCAGTACTGCACTGGGGTCGGCCATGTACCAGAAGCGGATCAGGATCTGCTGGCTTCGGTATGTGCTGAGGTCAAAGCTCTCCGTGACGTAAGCCGGAAAACCGGAGCTCTTGCCCGTGAACCCGCCTATTTGTGCTGCACAGAGATCCGCCGGAAAGCCCTGGGTGCCGCCAATCCAGTCACGCTCGTGCTGGCAGGTCGTATGAGCGTTGGTCAGCGTCTTCCAAGTGTTGCCTCCGTCGGTGGAGAGCTGGACCCAGAGGAAGTCCCACCCTTCTTCTATGTTGTAGGCGGTGCTGAAACTCAGTGTGGCGGCCGCCGCGGAAGGCAGGGTGACCGGGCTCACCAGTGTCATCCGGGAGTTGGTCAAGTTCTGCTCGCCGCCCCACCAGTAGTAGCTGCCCCGGGGCTGCGCCGCCAACAGCCTGCGCCCATCCGGGAGTTGAATCCTGACGCCCCGCTCGCCTTGCTGGCCGGGCGGCGCGCCGCTCGCCTGCCTCAGGGTGACCGTGTACTGCTTGCTGGGGTCGGAGATCACCACGGGATTGAGCCAGCCCCATTGGTCCAGATGGAGCGGGTCAAACGCTGAGGGCACGGTGTACCAGGGCACACCCACCTCGTTGTCGGCCATCACTGACCAGAAGCCGGGGCTCGGGTTGCCGCCAGTGTAAGCATAGAGGTCGATGGCGCCCAGGTTGTGCCCAGCCTCGTGAGCCAGGGTTGCCAGACCAGTCTCCTCCGTCATCACGATATAAGGGCCCGCGGAGATCCCCGATGCCACGGCATAGGCCGGCCGCAAGGTGCCTGCACTTGGTACCAGGCCCCCTTCGCTGAGATCGGCGCGGCTGGCCATGCCCTGTACATTGAGCCAATCCTCACTCAGCCCCGCAATGATGATCCACAGCCTGTCGATGACGCCGTCATGATTGGCGTCATACTGCGCCCAGTTGAAACTGGGGTAAGCGGTCTTCACAGCCTCGAGTGAATCTTGGATCAGAGTGTCCCGATTTCCTGCTGCCGGTATCCCTCCGTTGTGGGCGACGCTGGCATACGACGGAAACGAGAATCGGCCCGGGCAGGGGTCTGCGCCATACCACCAAATGGAGTGGGGCACCTGGACCCAGTCCACCACGTCGGCGGTGAGGCGGTAGGCGCCGCCGGACATGTCCTGGTAATAGCTGTTCACACTGGCGCCGGTGAGATCCGCGTCCACCTGAGAGCCATCCTGCCTGGTGTATCGGTACCTGACGCCATCGCCCGCGATGAGCGCCTGGTAGTACTCCCGGCTGAAGTTCTCCGTCCAGATGAGATTGGCGGCGACATCGGTCGCCGACCTGGGCCGCTCGATCTGGTTGTGCAGCGGTCCTCTGTAAGTGAACCTCGTCGGCCCCGTGATGTTGTACTTCTGGACGATGAGCGAGCAATCACCTACGGTCCCCGTTGATTCCGAGGTGTCGGCCTTGCCGATAGGATCCCATGTGGACTTATTCGCACCCGTAGGGATGAACTCGAAGGTATCTGTTCCTCCGAATTCGACCAGGATGACCAGCACCCGGTCGGTCCCGGTCAGGCCGGGTGGCGCGGCGAGTTTTTTCCCAGGATCCTTCGCGCGCCGCTGTTCCTCGACCAGTCGCATTCGTTCGTTCCACCTGGCGACCTCAATCGGGTTGGGCTCGTCAACGGCTTTGCCGGCGGGGTAGGGGACCACCTGGGCGGTCGCGGCCAGTCCAGCCAGCTCCAGGAACACCAACGGTGCGCAGAACAAGAGCCGGCAAGGCATGTCGTCTTCCTCCTACCGCTGTTCGCCCGGGCGCGGGCCAAGTCACCCAGCCGCAGTCCCGGTCAATCGGCAGCATATGCCAAGAAGCTCAGGCTGTCAAGGTGCAGGCAGCATTGGCGGCTCTTCTCGGCGGCTCGGACGCCTCCCCGCGGCACACCCCTGGCGGCATCTGCCCGCGATGCTATGATTGAAGGGGTCTGAACCATGGATTCACGGCGCAATTTCATTGGGAAAGTGACTACCGGGCTGGCCGGAACGCTGGCCGTGCCTGCGGGCGTCCTCGGCGCCCAAGAGCGCATCCGGCTGGGCATCATCGGGCCGGGCGACCGCGGCATGCAGCTTGTGCGCGAGGCCCTGGCCGGCCCCAACACCGAGTTCGTGGCCTTCGCCGACGTCTATACCCGGCGGCTCGAGGAGGCCAAGAAGCTGGTTCCCGGCGCCAAGACCTATCTGGACTACCGCTACCTGCTCGACGACCGGACCATCGACGCCGTGCTGATTGCCACGCCGCAGCACCTCCACTGCGAGCATTTCGTGGCCGCCCTAGATGCTGGCAAGCACGTCTTCCAGGAGAAGACCATGGCCTTCACCGTCGAGCACGCCAAGCGCATGCGCGCCGCCTATCAGCGGGCCGGCCAGCGCACCGTCCAGATCGGCCACCAGGGCTGCTCCAGCGGCCAGATCACCGACGCCCTCAGCTTCCTGGCCACCGGCCACGTGGGCAAGATCACCGAGATCCACGCGCACATGTACCGCAACACGCCCCACGGCAAGCCGCAGTGGTCCCGCCCGGTCTACCCCGACATGACCTCGGAGAGCATCATCTGGAAGTCCTTCCTGGGCGAGGCCCCTCCGCGGCCCTTCGACGCCAACCGCTTCGTCAACTGGCGCTTCTTCTGGGACTACTCGGGTGGCAATTTCTACGAGAACATGTGCCACCAGTTGGCCTTCTGGTACAAGGTGCTGAAGCTCCAGATCCCCAAGGCGGTCACCACCGTGGGCGGCGTCTTTCTGTGGAAGGACGGGCGCGAGGTGCCGGACACCATGAACGTGGCCATGGAGCACCCCGAGGAGTTGCTCTTCAACTGGACCTCCGGCTTCGGCAACAACCAGCTCGGCAGCACGGAAGACGTGCTCGGCGCCGACGGCACCATCTCCCACGGCCAGCAGATCCGTTATCTGCCGCAGAAGGTGAACCGCCCGGACGGCGTCGAGATGCTGGGCCGGACCAGGAGCGGGCCGAACGCCCACATGCAGAATTTCCTCGACTGCATTCGCAGTGGACAGGAGCCGAACAGCCCGTTCGAGCTGGGCTTCCGGGTCTCGATCGCCAGCCGCATGGCGGTGGACTCCTACCGCCAGGGGCGCACGCTGCGCTGGGACCCGGTCAAGGAAGAGATCGTCTGACGGCGGCCCGCCCTTGGCGGATGCGCACAATCTCAGGTTCAGGAGTGTGCCTTGAAAGCAGAGATCGGAATCATCGGCGGCAGCGGGCTGTACGCCATGCCCGGCTTTGAGTTGGAGAACGAAATCTCCCTCGACACGCCCTGGGGTGCGCCTTCGGAGGCCTACGTGGTGGGGCGGCTCGCCGGGCGGGAGGTGGCGTTTCTGGCGCGGCACGGGCGGGGGCATCGCCTCTCCCCTTCGGAGCTGAACTTCCGCGCCAATATCTACGGCTTCAAGGCGCTCGGCGTCGAGCGCATCATCTCGCTGAGCGCCGTAGGCTCGCTCAAGGAAGAGCACCGCCCGCTGGACTTCCTCATTCCGGACCAGTTCGTCGACCGCACCCGCGGGCGGGCTTCCACCTTCTTCGGCGACGGCCTGGTGGTGCACATCAGCTTCGTCGACCCCGTCTGCCCGCAGTTGGCCGAGACGCTGCACGCGGCCTGCCAGGCCGAAGGCGTCAGAGCCAGATGCGGCGGCACTTACCTATGCATGGAGGGCCCGGCTTTCTCCACCAAGGCGGAGTCGAACCTCTACCGAAGTTGGGGCATGGACGTCATCGGCATGACCAACTTGCAGGAAGCGAAACTCGCTCGTGAGGCCGAGATCTGCTACGTGACGGTGGCCATGGTGACCGACTACGACTGCTGGCACCCGCACCACGACGCGGTCACGGTCAACGAGATCATCGCCAACTTGATGAAGAACGCGGAGAACGCCGCCAGGGCGGTGGCGCGCGCGGTGGCCGAAATGCCGGCCGGCCGCAACTGCAAGTGCGGCTCGGCCCTCGCGCACGCCATCATCACCGATCGTCGGCTGGTGCCCGCGGCCACGCGCCAGAAGCTGGAGCTGCTGGTTGGGAAGTACCTGTAACCGCGGAGACGCAGAGAGCGCAGAGGAACTGCTGGCTTCCTGCCTGCGTGACGAGCCGTGGTCGCGGGAGCTGGTGCGCGAGCTCGCCACGCGCGCCGCGGACCATCCCGGCGCCAGCCGCGCGCTGTTCGGCATTCTGATCGAGGGCCTCTCGGATCGCTTCGAGCCGCGCCTGGTGGAAACCTACGCCGGGCTGTTCTCCGAGGTCATCGCTACGGTCCTGCCCGATTGGACGGCCGCGGAACTCCTCGCGCGCTACCGGCGCGTGCGCGCGCCGCGGCCCTTCACCGGGGACGCCGCCCGGGTCGAGAACGTCTTCGTGCTGTCCCGCGTCACCCTGGGCGCCGACATCGCCGTCACCAGTCTGGTCCTGGACGCCGCCAAGCGCCGTTTCCCCCGCGCCTTGGTGCGGCTTGTCGGCGGGCCGAAGAGCTTCGAACTGTTCGCCGCCGATCCGCGCATCCGCCATCAGCCGCTCGTTTTCGGTCGCGCCGGCACGCTGCGCGAACGCCTGGCGGTGCATGGCGCGCTCCGGAAGGCGCTGGCCGCGCCGGCCAGCCTGGTCATCGATCCGGACTCCCGCCTCACCCAGCTCGGCCTGCTGCCCGTGTGCCCTGAGGAGGACTACTACCTCTTCGAGAGCCGCTCGCACGGCGCGGACGGCGAGGAGTCGCTCAAGGAGCTGACGCGCCGCTGGTTGGAGGAGACCTTCGACGTCGCCGGCGCGGAGGCTTACATCGCCCCGCGCGAGCGCATACCGGCCGGCGATCGCCCGTTCATCGCCGTCAGCCTGGGCGTCGGTGAGAACCTGGCCAAGCGCATCGCGGACCCTTTCGAGCAGGAGCTGCTCGGCGCTCTGGCGGCCACGGGCCTCGCGCTGTGGGTGGACACCGGCCCGGGCGGCGAGGAAGCCGAGCGGGTGAGGAAGGTGCTGCCCGGCCAGACGCACGCGTTCGAGGGCTCCTTCGCCGCCTTCGCCAGCCTGATTGCGCAGAGCCGTTTGTACGTGGGCTACGATTCCTCCGGCCAGCACGCCGCCGCGGCCTGCGCCGTGCCCCTGGTGTGCATCTTCGCCGGCTTCCCCTGCGCGCGCTTCTTCACCCGCTGGCGCCCCACCGGCCGCGGTCCCATCGAAGTGATCCGCGTCGAGAACCCCGACCCCGCGGCAGTGCTGCAAGAGACGTTGCAGGCCGTGGGGCGGGCTCTTAGCCCGCGCGGGCCTCTCAGGCCCGCCGGCAGGCTGGGGTGATGGCCCCTCACGGCACCGGCGGCTGTTCCTTGGTCCTCTCCTCGGGCAGCGGCGGCGGCGGGGGCTCGTAGGTCACCGTGGCCTCGGCGGTGAACTTGCGGTACAGCCGGAACTCGACGTCGTTCTTGGCCAGCAATTTCCCCTCGCGCATGCGCATGACGGCCTTGAGCGGCAGCATGTAGCGGCCGCCGGCGATCTCGGCGAAATCGTAGTCCAGCACGGTCGCGACTTGCTGCAAAGGGAAGTCGGGCGGCAGCAGCGCTTCCAGCGTAATGCGCAGCACCGTGAGCGTGTCCCGGTCCACGTAGAGCAGGCCGCGGTAGCCGGGGGTGACCTCCACTGTCTTGTGGTAGGAGACGCGCCAGTGCGAGCGCGGCTGGGTCACCTGGTAAGAGAAGATGTGAGCGATGCTCCCGCGCAGCTTGCCCCAACGCTCCCACAGAAACCGGGTCTCGGTGGCGGGCTCGAAGATCTCCCGCAGCATGCTGCCGAACTCGCCCGTGGAGGTGGCGCCGCCCAGCGAATCGTACGGCACATCCGACACGCGGTTGTTGGCCATGACGACCTTGTACTCCTCACGCTGCTCGAAGTAGGTCAGGCGGGCGGTGATGACGTCTTGCTCGCCCCAGAACTCCAGGCCGCTCGGGTCGATGTAGCGCCGCGTGACCTGCGTGCACATGAAGTTGGGAAGCTGCTTGGTGTACCCCAGGGCGTATTCGCGGACCTGGTCGAGCACGCGGCGCTGCTCTTGGGCGCCGGGCGGCGGCATGGGAGGCGGCTCGACCTTGGGCGCCGGCGGGGGCGGCGCGGGCAGCGTCTGCGAGGCGTCGCGCAACTCCCTCAGTGCGACCACCGTTCTCAGGCCGGCGCCTTCGCCTTGAAGCTGCTCGATGGTGCGGTCGTCCAGCCGCTGCACCAGCGTCACCCGGCGCAAATACGAAGCCACCTGGCGGTCGTCGTGCTTGAGCTCAATCGAGGAACGGATGAACGACACCAACTGCTCGACGGTCAGCCGGGTCTGCGCCTCCAGCCGCACCAGCGGCCACAGGAGCAGCAGTGCTGCCAGCACCCGCATGCTTCTATTGTCGCTCAGGAATCAGAAGATGCCGAAGCGCTTCTTGCGCGGCTTGGGTTCGAGGGCCTTGAGCGCCTGGTCGATGCCGGCCTGGGCCAGGGGCGCCATGACCCGGTGGCCCGCGCTGTTGGGGTGCAAGCCGTCGTCGGAGAGTTCCGCTCGGAGCATCCCGCTCTGGTCCGCCAGCGCGGTGAAGTAGTCCACGTGGACGTAGTTCCGCTGGCGGCAGAAACCCTCCAGCCAGGTGTTCAGCGCCCGGATCGTCGCGGGCGGCCGCCGCGTGCTCTGCTCGAACAGCGGATTCTGCTCCTTGTGATAGTCGCTCACCGGCAGCAGGGAGGCGAACACCGGCCTGATCTGGTGCGCCTCGGCCAGGTCCGCGATCATGCTGAGGTTGTTCTGGACGGTTTCGAGATTCACCCCGCGCCCGATGTCGTTCGTCCCCGCCAGCACCAGCACCAGGGCGGGCCGCAAGTCGATCACGTCGGCCTTCATCCGGCCCACCATCTCGCCGGTGATTTGCCCGCTGATGCCGCGGTTGACGAAGTCGCGCTCGGGGAAGTACTCGTTCAGCCGCCACCCGTCGGTGATGGAATCCCCGAGGAAAACCACGCGCGGGCGGCCCGCCTGCGGCGCGGGCAGCTTGGCGTTGGCCTCGGCGTAGCGCCGCAGGTTGTCGCGGTCGGGGTTGCGCAACTGCGCCTCCTGCCGATCCAGCAACGCGCGGAAGTGGGCCTCGATCCGGCTCCAGCCGCCGCGCAGTTCCCCGAGCTGCCGCTCGGCCTCCTGGGGCGGCGCCGGCGGCTTGGGCACCGCGTCGGCCAGCACCAGGTAGGCCCGCAGGTTGACCAGCAGGCTGTAAGTGAAGGTGGCGTTCTGCCACGGCAAAGCGCGCATGGTGAGGAAGGACTGCCGGGCGTTTTCGATCAGCGGGGCGGCGGCCCGCGCCAGCTCCGGCGTGACCGCCGCCGTGGACTCCATGAGCTGCACGGTGCGCCCGTAGAGCTCGAACGCCTCCTTGGTACTGAGCGGCGCCTGCGCCTGCGCGCCGGCCGCGGCCAGCCCCACGGCGGCCGCACACAGCCTGAACCACGACCTCATGTGTTCTCCATCTTCTCCAGCTCTAGCGTGACCGTGCCGATGTAGAAGGGCAGCCGCACGCGGACCTGCACCGGCAGGCGCCGCTCGTCGTCGGTCAGCCACACGAACAGCCGCCCCCGGCGCCGATAAAACACGTTGTTGAACAGGAAGGCCTCATAGCGCACGGTCTGGAAGGAGCCGGCCCTGGTGCGCACGGGTTCCCGCTGCTGCGCCTCGACGCGCGCCTGAATGCTCTTCTTGCCGTCACTCAGCGGGATCTCGGTCGATTGGCCCAGTTCCAGCCGCAGCCGGCGCAACCGCTGGAGACCGCCGATCACGTCGTGCACGCACGCCGGGACGTCGATCTCGTGGGTGTCCACCACCTTCTGCCTGGCCAGGTCGCGCTCCAGGTAGCTGGCCTTCTGCCGCTCCCGATCGAAAGTGACCATGGTTTCCCGCCGGCGGCTCCCTTCGGAGGCCTTGAGCAGCGAGTTCCGGGCGCAGAGCTGGTCGTCGAGCACCACGGTATAGCGGTCGTCCACTTGGTACAGCCTCGAGACCAGTCCCACCGATTGGAGCAGCAGCGTGGCTTCCCAGCCGGGCCCGCCCGAGGCTTGAGAAGGCGCCCATGAAAGCCTCGCGTCCCCCGCGTGGATCAGGCGCCACTCGACGCGGTAGTGAAGGACCTCACCGCCGGGCGCCAAGGCAGGAGGAGCGGCGGCTGGCTCGACAGAAGACGATTGCGCGAACGCCAGGCCCAGCGACACCACCAGCGCCGCCAACGCCGGCCGGACGCGGTAGAAAGCCAGCATGAAAAGATGAGTGTCGCAGATGGGCCACGGCACCCGCAAGCGGGCCTCAGCCTTGCCCTCCCCCAGTTCCGCGTGGGCCCCAAGGTGGCATAGGCATTCTTGCCTGTGTGTCGCGTGCCCCCCAACAGGCCGGGAGGCCTATTCCACCTGTTCGGCGCTCAAACTGGGGGAGGGCAAGGCTCTCAGCGTTGCGGCGCAGCCAGGAGGACGCCGAAGCGGGCGTCCTTGTGGAGCACAGTCAGGCGAAGCTGGTCGAGAAGGGCCGCGTCCCGCTGAAGCAATACGAGGTAATCGCAGGACGCCTTCGGCTCCTCGTGGGCCACCGGCTCCATCCAGTCCAGCTTGTAGAGCTGGCGATAGAAGTTCAGGCCGGGCACCAGCTCCCAGGTGGCGCCCACGCGCACCTTGCCTTGTGGGTGGAGCGCCTGGCGAGCCCGGATCACTTCCACCATGCTGCGAGTGGCCGCCTCCCCGGGCCAGTCGGCGTAATGCGTGACATCGAAGCGAAGCAGGAACTGGATCAGCATCAGAGAGAGAACCAACGGTCCCGCCCAGCGCGCCGCCGGGCGCCTGGAAAGCCGCGCCAGCAGCGTCGAGCAGGCCAGCAGGAACAGCGGCAGGAAGTACAGCCCGCTGCGGCCCACGGGATACGGCGCGCCGAAAGCATAGTGCGCGGCGATCAGGCCGGCCAGTGACAGCAGCATCGCGCCCCCGCAGAACCAGAGAAAGCGGTCCCAGCGGTCCAGGCTTCGGAAGTCTCTTGCGCGTCGCCAGCGGCGGACCATCGCCAGCAGCGTTCCCGCGATGAGCAGCAACACCAGCGGGACCACGATCCTGCCCGCTTGCCAGATCGCGGACTCGAACCTCCTACCATCGAGCCACGCGCTGCTATGAGTCACCAGCGCAGCGCTGAGCAGGCTTTGCAGGCTCGCGCGGAGTGTCCGCATTCCCAGGAAGAACTGGTCCGGGCGCGCATGGCTGAGCGGGAGCGCCAGGAGCAGAACAGCGATCAGCCACCCGGGCGCCAGGAAGTGGTCGGCGGCGCGAGCCAACTGGCGCGCCATCGTCAAGCGCCCGCCGGCCAGGAGAGCATCCGCGGCCAGGATGACCAGCAGTAAGAACGCCAACGCCGCGCATGGCGGCAGCAGCGTGAGGTTCGCCGCCACCGAAAGCGCCAGTCCAACCGCCCCCTTGTGCAGGTGCGCCAGTCCCGCCAGCGGCGCATCGGCGACCTGGGCATCGACGTACCGCAGCAGGTGATAGAGGGCCCAAAGACACAGCCCCAGCGCCAGGCCGTAGCCGCGCGCCGCCGATAGGAAGTCCAGCAGGTAGGGATTGAGGCCCAGGCTGGCAAAGGCGAGCAGGAAGAACAGGCCTTCCCCGAACAAGTACAGACACAGGCGGCAGGCGGTGGTCAGGTACAGCAGCCCGCCCAGCAGGCTGGGGATGCGCAGGGTGAATTCGGAGGCGCCCAGCAGGGAGATGGAAAGCTTCGCCAGCGCCGTGTGCAGGACGTGATGGGAGGCTTCGTAGGACCTGACCAGTTGCCAAGGGCTGCCGGCCAGGAACTCGTTGTAGGTGTAAGCCTCATCGCAGGTGATGGATTGACTGGCGGCGCGGTAGACGTTCACGGCAAACAGGGCCAGCACCAGGGCCTGGGCCAGCCGCAGGGTAAGGGGTTTGCCGCGCACCGTACTCCTCACTCCAGCCGGTACAGCCGCGCGGCGCGGATGCGCTCCAGCAGCGTCAGCCCCCAGCTTTTCCGCCGGCTCCAGAACTGCTCGGCCAGGGCGTCGGAATCGTACAGCAGCAGGTAGTCCACCCCGCGGGCCTTCAGCTCTTCGGTGGCGGCCCGCCGCAAACGGTCCGGCCGGTGACGCTCGGAGCGGAGGAAGCTGTCGGAAAGCGCCCTCCACCGGCCCGGGGCGAGCTCCGCCTCGAGCCTCAGACGGATCTCTCCCTGATCGGGCGAGCACTCCAGGCGCACCGCGTCCACGGTCTCCGTGCCGCCGAAATCCACTTCCAGGTACATGGCCGGAAACAGCGCCTGCCAGCTTCGCCAGCGCGTCACCAGGGTGTTGTCGAAGGCCAGTGGCGCGTCCCAGGGGTTGGGGCGCGCGCGCACCCGCCAGCGCGACTGGCGCGCGAGTTCCTCCGCGCCCCGGAACACGCGCATCTCGCGCACGCTCCA
>CAZIRH010000044.1:0-18079 GCA_964541065.1 uncultured Solibacteraceae bacterium | reverse complement strand
TGGCCGCCTGCGGCACCGCGCCCTGCCTCAACCTCGCCAGTTCCGCCAGGCCCTGCTCGTAAGTGTCCGTGTAGATCAGGCTGTTGCCCACCGCCATCGCCACTTTCTTCAACTGCGGCATCCGCGCCTCCGCCGCCTGGATGTATATCGTCTGCACGTAAACGAACGTGTTGGCTACCGGCAGTACCAGCATCTGCCCGCGCAGCACCTGCGAGCCCTGCTGGTTCCACAGCGTCAGGTCCTTCGAGATGGTCTGCTCCTGGTTGATCCGCGCCTCGATCTGCATCGAGCCGAAGATCAGCTCCTGCTTGCTGAGTTGCAGCACCACCAGCTCCCCCAGCTTCTCGCCATCGCAGCGCGCCACCATCAGCCCGATCATGTTGTCCTTGTTGCGTGGCGTGAACGGCACGATCAGCAGAAACTCCGCCCGGTCCTCCCCCGGCAGGCTCGCCACCATGTAGGTGGGCGCCATCGCCTGTGGCGCTCCCCCCGCTCCCTGCGTGGTCCGCGGCAGGTCCCACAGGTCTTCCTTGTTATAGAAGGCCTGCGGATCCCGCATGTGATAGGTGCGGTAGATCTCCGCCTGCACCCGGAAGAAGGTCTCCGGATAGCGGGCATGCCGGCGCAGGTCCGCGGGCATGGCGGAAGCCTCCAGCAGAAGCTGCGGGAACAACCGCTGGTAGGCCCGGATGATCGGGTCCGCGGGATCGAAGATGTAGATGCGGGCCTCGCCGTCGTAGGCGTCCACCGTCGCCTTCACCGCGTTGCGCATGTAGTTGATCGCCCCCACTCCCTGGAGGCTCATCCGCCGCGAGTACGGGTGCGCTGCCGAGGTCGTGTACCCGTCCACCATCCACATCAGCCGCCCCGCGTCGCTCAGCACCAGGTAGGGATCCTCTTCCCAGGTGATGAACCGCGCCAGGGCCTGCAACCGCTGCCGCACGTTCCGCCGGATCATCATCCGGCTCTGCGGCTGGAGGTACCCCGTCAGCAGGATGTTGAAGTCCCCCTGCGCCAGCGCCGCCGCCACCCGCAGCGGCAGAGACGAAATCCCGAAGCCCCCCTTCCCCTCGTATTTCGAGAACACGTTGTCCGCCCCCGATGGGTAGTTGAACTCCGCCTGCCCCGTGTGCACGAACACCGGCTCGTGCATCACCTCGCCGTAGTACAGCTCCGGCCGCGTCAGCTTCAGGCTCTGGGTCTTCACCACCGGCGGAGCGTCCTGCACGAACAGGTGCGGCAGCCCGTCCGTGGTGATGCGGTTGGCCTCCGCCATCACCATGCCGTAGCCGTGCGTGTAGATGAAATGCGGGTTGATCCACCGCGTGCGCGCGTCCGGCAACTGCCGGATGTCCAGCTCGCGCGGCGCCAGCAGCACCTGCCGGAGCTGCCCGTCGATCGTGTACCGGTCCACGTCCGTGTCCGCGAAGGCGTAATACGGCCGCAGCGCCTGGATCTGCGTCACCGTGTCGTGGAACGCCCGCCAGTCCCACAGCCGCACGTTTCCGAACAGCGCCTGGTGCTTCGCCGGGTCGAACCGCCCGTCCATCTTCGCCGCGAAGTCCGTCTCCCGGACTTTCCCTTCCAGGTTGTAGGCCGCCCGCGTGGCCTGAATGTGTGTCTGGATGTACGGCCGCTCGATCGTAATCTCGTTGGGCCGCACGTAGATGGCGCTCACCGCCGGCGGCACCGCCACCCGCACCGCCACCGCCACCGCCATCAGTGCCGCCAGCTTCCAGCGCCCCAGCGCCACCAGCACCGCCCCCGCCAGGCACGCCACAATCGCCAGCCACTGGAGCGGCAGCGTGAAATTCAGGTCCACCCAGTCGATCCCCACCATGAACCCGTGTTCGTTCCACACCATCTCGTACCGGCCCAGGTAGAACCGCCACGCCACCGCCAGCACCAGCACCGCCGCCGCGCCCCGCAGGAACTTCGACTCGAGCGCCCCCTCCAGCCGCAGGATGCTGGCGTCCAGTTGCGCCCCCTCCTGAAGCTCCGCGATCTTGTCCTTCATCTGCCAGCCCCGCGCCGTCAGCCAATACGCCAGGGCCGCCACCACCGCCAGCGCCAGCAGGTAGCTCCTCAGCAGCGTGTAGAACGGCAGGTCGAACAGATAGAAGCCCAGCGGCAGCCCGAACACCGCGTCCTTCCACGTCGTGGCTTCCACCGGCAGGTGCCGCCCGCCGAAGTACCGCACCACCGTCCAGGTGTCGATGGCGCCGGTCGCCACCACCACGGCGATCAGCAGCAGCGCCACCGCGGCGATCTTGGCGTACAGCGGGTGCTGGCCCAGCCGCGTCCCGGCGAACCGCATCCCCCGCGCGTGCGCCGCCCACAACGCCGCGAACGCCACCACCGCCGCCGCGGTCACCGGCAGGACGCTGTACAGCAGGATCGCCACCCACGTCCGCACCTGGCCCAGCTCCTGCCACCACTGGTACTCGATCACGAACCGCGCCGCCATCCGCGCACCCAGCAGCACGATCAGGATCACCCCCGCTAACAGCACCCACTTCAGTTGCTTTCCGCCGCCCGGGCCTTGCCCTAGCCGCGGAAACCCTGGAAACTCGTAGTCAGCCATATCCGTGTCCTCCGTGGGGCGGGCTCTTAGCCCGCGCCTACCGCCTCCACACCACCGCTCCGTTCACCACCGTCGCCACCGGCCCGCCCCGAAACCGCCGCCCGTGGAACGGCGAGTTCCGCCCCTTCGAGAACGACCGGTTCACGTCGTACGTCCATTCCAGCCCCGGGTCGAAGATGGTCACGTCTGCGACCATTCCCGCGCTCAGCCGCCCGCGGTTGGCCAGCCCCAGGATCTTCGCCGGCCCCAGCGTGAACAGCTCCACCAGCCGTATCAGCGTGATCCGGCCCGTGTGCACCAGGGCCTCCAGCGCCACCGCCAGCGCCGTCTCCAGCCCGATCACCCCGAACGGGCACTTCTCGAACTCTTGCATCTTCTCGCTGCCCGGATGCGGCGCGTGGTCCGTGGCGATGGCGTCCACCACCCCGCCAGCCACCCCCTCGGCCAGCGCCTCCACGTCCGCCCGCGACCGCAGCGGCGGCCGCATTTTGTAGTTGCTGTCGTAGGGCGCCATGTCCGCATCCGCCAGCGCCAAGTGGTGCGGCGTCACCTCGCACGTCACCGGCATCCCCTTCCCCTTGGCCGCGCCGATCAGCTCCAGCGACCGCCGCGTCGAGACGTGCGCCGCGTGAAACCGCGCCCCCGTCACCTCCGCCAGCAGCAGATCCCGCGCCACCATCACGTCTTCCGCGCAGCCCGGAATCCCCTTCAGCCCCAGCCGCGTCGAGGGCAGGCCCTCGTGCATGTCCCCACCCGCGCTCAGGTTCAGGTCCTCGCAGTGGTCGATCACCGGCAGGTCGAACACCCGCGCGTACTCCATCGCCCGCCGCATCACCCGCGCGTTCATCACCGGCCGCCCGTCGTCGGAGATCGCCACCGCCCCGGCGTTCTTCATCGACCCGATCGCGGCCAGTTCCTCCCCCGCGCTGTTCTTGGTGATGGCCCCCACCGGGAACACGTTCACCACCGCCGCCCGCGCCGCGCGCTCCAGCACGTAGCGCGTCACCGTCGCGTCGTCGTTCACCGGCTGCGTATTGGGCATGGCGCAGATCGACGTGAATCCGCCCGCCGCCGCGGCCTTCGCGCCCGTCTCGATCGTCTCGGCGTGCTCGAACCCCGGCTCCCGCAGGTGCACGTGCAGGTCTATGAAGCCCGGCGCCACCACCAGCCCCGTCGCGTCCAGCACCGTCGCCGCAATCGCGTGCAGGTTCTGCCCGATCCGCACCACGTACCCATCCTTGATAAGGATGTCCGCCGCCCCGTCGTGGCCCGTCGCCGGATCGATTACCCGCCCGCTCTTAATCAGCAGTTTTGCCATGGCTGCCCAGTATCCGCTCCAGCACCGCCATCCGCACCGCCACCCCGTTCTCCACCTGGTTCAGGATCACCGACTTCTGCGAATCGGCCACCTCGGAAGAGATCTCGCGGCCCCGGTTGATCGGCCCCGGATGCATCACGATGACCTCCGGCTTGGCCAGGTCCAGGTGCTCCAGCCGCAGTCCGTAGAACTGGAAGTACTCCCCCGCCGGGAACGCCGCCTCGTGCTGCCGCTCGAGTTGCACCCGCAACATCATGATCACGTCCGCCTCGCGGATGGCCTCCCGCATGTCGTAGCTGATCCGCACGCCCGGCGCGATCGCCGCCAGCTCCGCCGGGACCAGCGGCGCTGGCCCGCACAGCACGATCTCCGCCCCGAACTTCGCCAGCAGGTAGACGTTCGACCGCGCCACCCGGCTGTGGGCTATGTCCCCTATGATGGCCACCCGCAGCCCTTCCAGCGTCGGCCGGTGGTCCAGGATCGTGCGCGCGTCCAGCAGCGCCTGGGTCGGGTGCTCGTGCGTCCCGTCCCCCGCATTGATGATCGGCGTGGGCAGGTGCCGCGCCAGAAAGTGCGGCGCACCCGAGGCCGCGTGCCGCATCACGATCGCGTCCGGATGCATGGCCGCCAGCGTGTTCAGCGTGTCCACCAGCGATTCCCCCTTCGACACGCTCGAACCCGCCGCCGTGATCGACACCGCGTCCGCACCCAGCCGCTTCGCCGCGATCTCGAAACTCGTCCGCGTCCGCGTCGAGGGCTCGTAGAACAGGTTCACGATCATCTTGCCCTTCAGCGCGTCCAGCCGCTTGTAGGTGTGGTTCTCGAACGGCTGGAAGTCCCGCGCCCGCGTCAGGATGGCCTCGATCTCGCCGCGCTCCAGCTCCTCGATCCCCAGCAGTCCCGCCATGTCTTCCTCAGCCGACCTTCTCGACCAGCATCACCTTCTCCGCCGGGTCGATCTCCTTGAACTTCACCTCGATGATCTCGTTGTCCGTGGTCTGCACCGTGCGCCCCACGAATCGCGCCTCGATGGGCAGCTCGCGGTGCCCCCGGTCGATCAGCACCAGAAGCTGCACCCGCGCCGGCCGCCCGTGATCGAACAGCGCGTCCAGCGCCGCCCGGATCGTCCGCCCCGTGTACAGCACATCGTCGGTCAGGATGATGTCCTTGCCCGACACCGGAAAGGTGATCTCCGTGGCGTTCACCACCGGCTGGTTCGAGATCACGCTCAGATCGTCCCGGTACAGGCTGATGTCCAGGATCCCCACCGGCACCTCGCGACCTTCCAGGCTCTTGATCCGGGCGGCCAGCCGCTGCGCGATGGGCACGCCCCGGCGCCGTATGCCTATGAACGCCACCCGGTCCAGGTCTTCGCATTTCTCCAGTACCTCGTGCGCCAGGCGAACCAGCGTCCGCTCGATCTCCGAGGCGCTCATCAGTTGCGCTTTCTCGCGGGTCGGAATCATATGCCGCTCTTCGATCGCTTCAGGTTATCACAGCCGCAAAAGCGGAGAAGCGGGACGAAAAGCGGAAAAGCGGGAGGGTACAAGCCGGGTTGTCCCCCGGTGCCGAGGTGGGGGTCAGCCGAGCAGCTCCAACTCGATGCGTTTGGCGGCGGCCTCCAGGGCGGTGATGCGGAAGCTGCGGATCTGGCCGGCCTGGGCCAGCTCGGCCGGGGCGGATTGCCCCTGCTTCCAGCGGGCCGCCAGCCTCGCGGTCATCGAGGCCAAGTCAGGCCGTTCGGTCTCGGCGGCGCCCTCCGCGGCGGCTTGCTGCCGGCTGGTCAGGCGGCAGGCGGCGAACACGCCGTCGGCCACCTCGACCTTGGCCGTACCTCGCTCGATCTCGACAATGCGCCCGGTGACCGTGTTTCCAAGCTGGTGCTCGGCGATGTACTCGTCGGCGGTGGTCGGTTGGAGCTGCTTCAGTCCCAGGCGGATGCGCCGCTTCTCGCGGTCCACGCCCAGCACCAGCGCGCGCACCTTCTCGCCCGGCTTGAGCACTTCCTGGGGATGGTTGATCCGCTTCTCGGCGCTCAGGTCGGCGATGTGGATCATGCCCTCGAGGCCCTCGGCCAGCTCGATGAAGGCCCCGAACTTGGCCAGGTTGCTGACCGTCCCCTCGACCACGCCGCCCACCGGGAAGCGCTCCGCCGCCTCGTCCCAGGGATCGCCCAGGGCCTGCTTGAGGCTCAGCCCGATGCGGCGCTCCGCAGGGTTGACGTTCAGTATCATCACCTCGACGGCGTCGCCGCGCTTGACGACGTCGCTGGGCTTGCGGGCCTTCTTCGACCAGGAGAGGTCGGAGAGGTGGATCAGGCCCTCGATGCCAGGCTCCAGCTCGACGAAGGCGCCGAAATCGACCACCCGCACGACCTTGCCGCGCACGCGGTCGCCGGCCTTGAATTTGTCGGGCACCAGGCTCCAGGGCTCCGGCGTGAGCTGCTTGAGGCCCAGCGATACCCGGCGGCTCTCCAGGTCCACTTTGAGGATCTTGACTTCGAGGGAGTCGCCCACCGCCACCAGGTCGGAAGGCTTGCCCACGCGCGCCCAGGACATGTCGGTGACGTGCAGCAGCCCGTCCATGCCCCCCAGGTCCACGAAGGCCCCGAAATCCGTCAGGCTGCGCACCGTGCCGCGCACCACCGCGCCCTCCTGAAGCGCGGTGAAGAGGGCCTGCCGCGCCCGGGCCTCTGCCTCTTCCAGCATGGCCCGCCGGTCCACCACCACGTCTTCGTCGGCCACGTCCAGCTTGATGACCTTGCAGCTAATCTCCTGGCCGACCAGGCCTTCCATCTCCGCCGGGTCCTTGGCGCCGCTGCGGGAGGCCGGCAGAAAGGCGCGCACGCCCACATCGACGCTCAGGCCGCCCTTGACCACGCCCGTGACGACGCCCGCGATGGGTTGCTTCTCCGCGAAGGCCCGCTCGAGCGACGTCCAGTCCTTGGGCCGCTCGACCTTGATCTTCGACAGCAGGTAGTAGCCCCCCGGGTCGCGGCCCTTGATCGAGACCGTAACCCGATCTCCGACCTCGACGCCCGGCTCGCCCGCGGCATCCTGCAACTCCTCCAGCGGGATGGTGCCCTCGGTCTTCAGGCCGATATCCACGAACACCGCTTCCGGGGTGATGGCCACGACGGTCCCCTGGCGGCCCTCCTTGCCCGGCTCGGCGGCCTGCCGGTGCGATTCCTCGTACTCGGAGAGGATCTGAGCGAAAGAAGCCTCGTCGGGAGAGGAGGCCGGGGCTTCGAGGTCTGGGTTTGGGGCTACTGAGGGATTCATGCGGATGGGGTCGCTTCTCCATTCTGGCACAATCCCGGCTAAGATGGCACTTGGGCGGCTGGAGTCCATGATCCGGGACCTGGTCATCTTCGTGCTGTTTGCGGCGCTGGCTCTGGGGGGCCCGGAGCGCGGGCCGCTCAGCTACGTGGTGCTGTTCTCGCTGGCCGGCCTGCAAATCGCCGAGCGCCGGGCCCCGTTTCTGCTGACCACCCGGGGGAGCGTGCTGGCGAATTTCCTGAAGCTGGGATTGGGCTACCTGCTGATCGGATTCACCGGCGGCGTGAACAGCAGCTATTTTCTTGTCCTGCTCATCCCGGTAGTTTCGGCCGCCACCACGCTGGGGGTGGGAGGCGCCGTGCTGTTCACGGTGCTGGCTTGCGGCTTGTACCTGTCCTTCCTGCTCTTGCTCGGCCCCAGATGGGAGATCGCTCCGGACCAGGTGGAGGAATTGAGCCTGCGCGTGGGTTTCCTGGCGGTGGTGGGGTATCTGACACAGAGCCTTGCGGAAGCCCACCGGACCCAGGCGCGCAAGGCCCAGGCTGCGGCCGAGCAACTGGCCGCTGCCAACCGCAGCCTTCAGGAAGCTGAGGCGGCGGTGCGGCGCTCGGAGCGCCTGGCCGCGCTTGGGCAGCTCTCGGCGGGACTCGCCCACGAGCTCCGCAACCCGTTGGGAACCATCCGGGCTTCCGCCGAGATGCTGGGCAAGCACGTGCCCAAGGAGAACGGCGTGGCGGCGGAACTGGTGGGCTTCGTTGCCGCCGAGGTGGACCGCATCAACTCCCTGGTGACGCGCTTCCTGGAGTTCGCCCGCCCGCTCGAGTTGCGGCCGGCGCAGGCGGAGCTGAGCGAAGTCATTGACCGCGCCATCGCTCAACTGGAGCGCGCCACGCCGCGCCGCGAGGTGACGGTCTACAAGAACTACTCCCCTGACGTGCGGCCGTTCTCCTTCGACGCCGAGCTGCTGGAGCGCGCCGTCTACAACCTGCTGCTCAACGCGGCCCAGGCCACACCCCCCGGCGGCGCCGTCACCGTCAAGACGCGGCCCGTGGACTCGAGCGTCGAGGTCTCGGTGATCGACCGCGGCTCGGGCATCGCTCCGGAAAACTGCGAGAGCATCTTCAATCCGTTTTTCACCACCAAGGCGGATGGGCTCGGGTTGGGCCTGGCCATCGTCTCGAAGATCGTGGACCTGCACGGCGGCAGAATGGCTGTCGAAAGCGAGCCGGGCAAGGGCAGCGTCTTCCACATTTACCTGCCCGCGGAGCGCCGGTCATGAAAACCCGCGTGCTGATCGTCGAGGACGAGGACAAGCTCCGGCGGGTGCTCGAACTCCAGCTCCGCTCGGCGGGCTTCGAGGCGGACCTGGCCAGCTCCGCCGAAGAGGCGCTCAAACTGGTGGACCGCGCCGACCTGATTCTGACCGATCTGCGGCTGCCCGGCATGGACGGCCTCGAACTGCTGGCGCTGATCCGCCGCCAGAACATGCAGACGCCGGTGCTGGTCATGACCGCCTATGGCACCATCGAGGCGGCGGTCAAAGCCATGAAGGCCGGCGCCGCGGATTTCCTGCCCAAGCCCTTCTCGCTCGATCACCTGATGACGGTGGTCCGCAAAGCGCTCGAGATCCGCGCCCTCCAGGACGAGAACCGGCAGCTCCGCGAGGAACTGGGCCGGCGCTACCAGTTCGAGAACATCATTGGGCACAGCGGCGCCATGCAGGAGATCTTCGCCACGGTGACCCGCGTGGCGCCCACGCGGGCCACCGTCCTGCTGGCGGGCGAGAGCGGCGTGGGCAAGGATCTGATTGCGCGCGCCATCCACCACCACTCCCCGCGGCACGACCGCCCCTTCGTCAAGATCAACTGCACGGCCCTGCCCGAGAACCTGATGGAAAGCGAGCTGTTCGGCTACGAGAAGGGCGCCTTCACCGGGGCCGTCACCTCCAAGCCCGGCAAGTTCGAGCAGGCCGATACCGGCACCGTCTTCCTGGACGAGATCGGGGACGTGCCCGCCTTTGTGCAGGTGAAGCTGCTGCGCGTGCTCCAGGAGCGGGAGTTCGAGCGGCTGGGCAGCAACAAGACGCGGCACATCGACGTGCGCATCGTTGCCGCCACCAACCAGGACCTGCGGGCGGCGCTCGAGCAGGGCACCTTCCGCGAGGACCTGTACTACCGGCTGAACGTGGTGCCCATCAACATCCCACCGCTGCGCGAGCGCCGCGAGGACATTCCGTTCCTGGCCGAGCACTTCGTCGAGAAGCTGGCGCGCGCGAGCGGCAGCCGCGTCGAGTCCATCACCGAAGAAGCCATCCAGAGATTGCTCGGCTACCACTGGCCGGGCAACGTGCGGGAACTGGAGAACGTCATCGAGCGGAGCCTGGTGCTGTGCACTTCCGGCCGGCTCGACGCCGCGGACATCCGCCTGGACATCGCGCCGCGCGCCCGCCCGCAGGCGGCCGCGCTCTCTCTGCCCGAGGGCATGACCTTGGACGAGTACGAGCAGGCCATCATCCGCGAGGCGCTGCGTCGCGCCGAAGGCAACAAGAGCCAGGCCGCCCGCCTGCTGGGGTTGACCCGCAACGCCCTGCGCTACCGGCTGTCCCAGATGGGGATGGAGGGCGGGTAGGGGGGAGCGCTCGTCAGCGGGCCGGCAAGTCATGCTGGGCTGGGCGAGGGAGCAGCACGAGACTCCCGTCGTGCGCCCCTCCGCCGGGGGGCGAATTGTTGGCGCCTGCCGCCTTCGGGTAGAATGGGAGATTCTGTTTTGCGCCGGCTCGGTGGGCCATTCCGTGAAACCACTCGGGCACAGCAAACGTCTCAGCAAGTGGCGCAGAGCGGAGAGCGCGGACGGCGCCAGCGGTCCCCGCGGAGGGGCAGCGGCGCAGCAGCGCTACCTGGAGAGGAACTAGGCCCAGATGAGGTTGTTCAGGCCCTCGTGCCTGGCGGGGGTGGCCCTCTGCCTGTCCTGCCTGCCGGCGAACGCGCAGGCGCCCCAGCCCTCGCCACCGCAGCCCAAGAAGCCCAGTCCCTTTGAGACCATCCCTCAGGCCACGGAGGCGCCCAAGGCCCCGGCGCCTCAGGTTCCCAAGCCGCAACTGGAAGCTCCCCAAGTGGCGGAGGTCCCGCCTGCGCCCGCTCCAGGCAACTTCGTCGAGACCGTCGAGTTTCGCGGCGCGCGCCGCGTTCCCCAGGACACCCTGCGGGCCATGATCTTCACCAAGAAGGGCGACAAGTACGACGAGGAGGTCTTGCGCCGCGACTTCATGGCCCTGTGGAACACCGGGCGCTTCGATGACATCCGCCTGGAGAGCGAGCCGGGCCGCACCGGCATCGTAGTCCGCTTCGTCCTCACCGAGCGCCCCGTGGTGCGCTCCATCAAGTACGAGGGCATCAAGTCGGTGACCGTCTCGGAGATCCTGGACCGCTTCAAGGAGCGCAAGGTGGGACTGTCGGTGGAGTCGCAGTACGATCAGAACAGGATCCAGCGGGCCAGCGTAGTGCTCAAAGAGTTTTTGGCCGAGCGCGGGCGGCAGTACGCGGTGGTCGAGCCGGAAGTCCGCCAGATCCCGCCCGCCTCGCTGGAGGTCACCTTCCGGGTGAAAGAGGGCCCCAAGGTCAAGGTGGGCCGCCTCGACATCCAGGGCAACCAGGTTTTCAGCGACCGCGCCGTCATCCGGGCCATGCGGGGACTGCGACCCATCGGCCTCCCCCGCTCCCTGCTGTTCGAGAACCTGTTTGCGAAGACCTACGACCTTTCGAAGCTGGAGATGGACAAGGAAATGATCCGGGACTTCTACCAGCAGCGCGGGTACTTCCTGGCCCGCGCGCTCGAGCACCAGGTCACCATGCGCAACGTGGGCGGCGGCAAGTTCCGGGTCCCCCTCTTCTATATGAACCGGCGGGGCATCCGCGCCGACGTGGTGATCCCGGTCGAGGAGGGCCGCCTGTACCGCATCAACAAGTTCAACTTCGTGGGGGTGAAGCTGTTCCGCACGCCGGAGGCGATCATGCGGCCGCTGTTCCAGATGGCCGAAGGCGACGTGTTCTCGACGGCCAAATTGCGCAAGGGCCTCAAGAGCATGCAGGACCTCTACGGGCGGTTCGGCTACATCGACTTCGTGCCGGAGCCCTACCCGGAGCCCCTCCCCGGCACCGACAAGATCGACCTGACCATCAACGCCGACGAGGGTAAGCAGTTTTTCGTGCGGCGGATCGATTTCTCGGGCAACACGACCACGCGCGACAAGGTCATCCGGCGCGAGTTGCTGATCGACGAGGGCGACGTGTACGCCACGCACCTGTGGGAGGTCAGCATCCTGCGGTTGAACCAGCTCGGCTACTTCGAGCAGCTCAAGAAGGAGGAAGCCGCCGAGATCAGACGCGACACCCGCACCAGCACGGTGGACCTCACCTTGAAGGTCAAAGAGCGCGGCAAGAACTCGGTGGGCCTCACCGGCGGAGTCTCGGGCATCGCCGGGAGCTTCGTCTCGTTCAACTACGCCACCAACAACTTCCTGGGCTTGGGCGAGACGCTCTCCATGGATTGGCAGTTGGGCGACCGCATCCGGGCGGTGACCTTCGGCTTCACGGAGCCCTACTTCCTGGACCGGCCCATGCAGCTCGGCTTCACGGTTTTCACCCAGCGCTTCAGCTTCGACCAGGGGCGCGAGGTCTCGCTGTTTACGGGGCGCAACCTGATGCCGTACTACGAGGCCCTGGGCAAGGACAACCTGATGAACTACGTCTCCAACGGGCACGGGTTCACGGTGTTCACCAGCTACCCGCTGAAGCGCAGCTTCGCCCGGCTGGGTCTGTCGTATGGCTTCAGCAGCTCCAAGTACCAGGTGCTGAGCACGGCCGCCCGCACGTACTTCGACTACATCAACTTCCAGGGGCTGGGCGGGCCCAACTCGCTGACCGGGATCCGCACCAGCCAGATCATCCCCTCCTACAGCTACAACACGGTGAACCACCCCATCACGCCCACCGGGGGCAAGGAGATCTCCCTCTCGATGGGTTTTGCCGGCAGTTTTCTGCGCGGCAACGTCAACATGGTCCAGCCCACGGTGAGCTTGCGGTACTTCCGCCCGGCGCCGTACAAGAACCACATCCTGGGTATGCGCTTCCTGGGGGCGTTCGTGAGCGGCTTCGGGGGCAAGGTGGCGCCGCCTTTCAATCGCTGGTATATCGGCGGCGAGCAGGATGTGCGGGGGTTCGAGGTCTGGACCATCAGCCCGGTGGCCTTCGTGCCCAGCGAGGCTAGCGTGAACGTCCTGAACGCCGACGGCTCGGCGCGCCAGCAGAAGGTGATCCAGGACGGCGTGCTGACGAGCGTCGCCGTCACCCGCACCATCCCCATCTACCAGATGATCTTCCCGGGCGGCGACGCGCAGATGATCGGCAACTTCGAGTACCGCATCCCGATCGCCGGGCCGGTGACGCTGGCCGCCTTCGCCGACGCAGGTCTGAACAAGATGCTGCGGCCGGGGCAATTGACCATGAACCCCGACCACCTGAAGGACCTGAACGCGAAGTTTCCGCAGGCCGGCTTCGACGGCCGGGCGCGCATCGCCCCCGGCACGCAGAAGATCCGCACCTCGACCGGGCTGGAACTGCAAGTGCTGCTGCCGGTGGTCAATGCCCCGTTCCGCATCTACTGGGCCTACAACCCGACCATCGTCCGGCAGTTCGTCCAGCCGCCCATCGTGGCCGACCGATCGATGTTTCCCAACCAGGCCACCTTCATCAACTCGATCGCGCTGTTCGGCCAGGCCACGCCCTTCTGGGAGAAGCGGAAGACCTTCCGCTTCACGATCGGCCGGACGTTCTGATAGCGGCGGGGCAGCTATGCTACTATCAAGATTCTTCCTGAGAGGAGTCCCGGTCGTGAACAATCGTGCGTGTAACGTATCCCTGTTGGTAACCGGCCTGGCCGCCCTGGCTTACGCGCAGGCGGGTTCGCCGCCCCAGAAGGTGGGCATCATTCACATTCAGAACGCCGTGATCAGCACGCGGGACGGGCAAAAGGCCGCCTCCGAGCTGCAAGCCCGGTACGAGCCCAGGCGCAAGGACATCGAGAAGAAGAGCGCCGAAATCGCCGCCCTGCGCGATCAGCTCCAGAAGGGCAGTAACACCCTGAGCGAGGAGGCGCGCCAGAAGCTGATCCGGGACATCGATCAGAAGACCCGAATCTTCAACCGCGAGACCGAGGACGCCCAGAGCGAATACGATCAGGAGCAGCAGAAGGTCCTTCAGGATCTGGGGGAGAAGATCATGGCGGTGATCTACAAGTACGCCCAGGACAACGGCTACACCCTGATTTTCGACATCAGCGCGCCACAGACCCCGGTCCTGTACGCCGCCAATAGCGTCGATATCACTAACGACATCGTGGCGCTGTACGACAAGGCAGTCCCCACCGTGGTGTTGGGGTACGACGAGAACGCCCCGACCGGCGGCGTAGCCCCGGCACCGAGCGCCGCCCCCGCCGCCCCGCGTCCCACGGAGCCTCCGGCCTCGGTGAGCAAGCCGGCCCCGCCGGCCAAGCCGCCGGCCAAGAAGCAGCCCTGAGGCGGCCCCCAGTTCCGGGCATCCTCACGGGACCAGGCGCGCCTGGCGCAGGAATCCTCCAGCTACTTCCGCCACCGGGCGGCGCCGGACCTCGACTTCGTAAGCCAGCTTCCGCAGGCCCTCGGTGGAGAACTTCCCCTCAAGCTGGGCCAGCGCCTGGCGGAGCCCCGGGTGCCGGCTCAAGGCGTCGGCGCGCACGGCCAGCGCCGCTTGGCAGGGCGGGAACGCGCCCCTGTCGTCCTGCAACACCTTGAAGTTCGGGCCGGCCAGGGCCGCGTCCGTCGGACTGCCCGCCACCATGCTCACCTCGTTCTTGACCAGCGCCGTGTAAAGCGCGCCCGGGGCCATCATCTTGGGAGCCGCGGCCAGAGGCAGCGCATAGGTGCTCAGCAAACGCCGGAAAAAGGCGGGCTGCTCGAGGAATTCCTGGGTGACGCCCAGCACCCAGCGCGGCGCGTAGCCGGTGGCGTCGGTCAGGGTCTCCAGCCTGGCGGCGCGCGCGTCGGCGGCGCGCACGATCATGGCGGGGCCGCCGCTGTAACCCAGAGGGTCCTGCCACTCGACGGCGGATCGGATGCGGTACTCGTTGCGCACCCGCTCGAGCGTGATCGAGGGATCGGACTCATGCGGCACCTTGAGAATGACGCTCAGCGCCACGCCGCTGTACTCGGGGTACAGGTCCACGATGCCGGTCATCATGGCCTGGTGCGCCAGCAGCGTCCCGCCCAGGTTCAGCTTGCGCCCCACCGGAACGCGCAAGCGGCGCTCGAGGTGCTGCGCCACGGCTTCGCCGACGATGGTCTGCTCAGTCGAAGACTGGGCGCCCACCACCAGCGGCCGCGGCCGGGAGCAGCCCGCCAGGCAGGCCACCACGGCGGCCGCCAGGATCCCACCTCGATTCATGCGCGTCCTCCGGCGCCGGCCCCTCATTTCGTCCGGACGGGGTCCGGCGGGCGAGCAGGCAGGCGCTTGGGGCTCTGCTGGATGCGTTTCATGACCTCCTCGACCCCGCGCTCCAGTTGCGAGTCCCGTCCTTCGAGCAGGGACTTGGGGTCGTTTTCCACCACGATGTCCGGATCGACCCCGTAGCCCTCGATGATCCAGGCTCCGGCCTTGCTGGCGAAGCCGAACTCGGGCACATTAATCTGCCCGCCGTCGATCAGGTTGCCGCGGTTGGTGATGCCGACCACCCCGCCCCAGGAGCGCTTGCCAATGAGCGGCCCCAGCCGGGCCTCGCGGAACATGGCGGGAAAAATGTCGCCGTCGGAGGCGGAGGTCTCGTTCAACAGGCATACCAGGTGCCCATAGAAGGTGGCCGCCGGGTAGGTGGTGGGCGTGTCATTGGTGCGCGCGAACCCGGTGGCCAGCAGCTCCCGCCGCAGCCGCTCAATGAGCATCTGCGAGACGTTGCCGCCGCCGTTGGAACGCACGTCCACCACCAGGCCCTCCTTGCGGATCTGCCCGTAGTACCACTTGATGAACTCCCGGATGCCTTCTGCGCTCATGTTAGGCACGTGCAGGTAGCCTACGCGGCCGCCGGTCATCATATCGACTTTGCGGCGGTTGTCCTCCACCCACTCCAGGTAGATAAGGTCGCTCTCGCTGGCGATGGGCTGGAAGACGATCTCGCGGGCGCCCTCCTGGGTGGGCTTTGCGCTGACCGTGAAACGCACCTGCCGGTCGGCTTTGCCCCGCAGCAGGCGGTAGGGATTATCCGGGGCGGCCAGGTCCTCCCCATCGATCGCCAGAACGTAGTCGCCCACCTTGACGTCGATGCCCACCTCGGTCAGCGGAGAGCGGTACACCGGTTCTTCGTTGTGGCCGCGGTAGAGGTGCGCGATCCGGTAGCGCGCGGAAGCCTTGTCCAGCTCGAACCGCGCACCGGGGAGCGCCACCCGCGGGCGCGGCGGGATGGTGTAGTCGCCGCCCGCCACGTAAGTGTGCCCGACGTTGAGCTCGGAGATCATCTCCCCGATCACGTAGTTCAAATCCGAGCGGTGCCCCACGTGCTCCAGCCACGGCAGGTACTGCCGGCGCAGCCCTTCCCAATCGTAGCCGTGCATGTTGGGGACGTAGAAGAAGTCGCGGTACCGGCGCCACACCTCGTTGAAGATCTGCCTCCACTCCTCGGCGGGCACGCGGTCCACCGCCAGGGCCGCCGTCGAGACAGTCTTCTTGGTGGCGGCTCCCTTGGGGTTGGCTTCATAGAGGTTGAAGTTGGGGCCCTGCCGTACCAGGACCTTTGAGCCGTCGGCCGAGAGGGCGAACCCGCCGATTTCTTCCGCCAGGACGGTCTCCTTGCGGTCCTTCACCGAGTAGATCACCAGCGCGGGCCGCGTCTCGGGGTCCCGGCCGTAGTAAGGGCTGCCGGCGCGCACGTACAGCAGGTGGCCCTTCACCGCCGCCAGCCCCCCGTAGTTGTGCGCCGGGACGGGCACCCGGGCCACGCGCTGGGCCAGACCCTCGAAGTCGATCTTCAGCTCTGTGGGGGCGGCCTTCTTCTCGGCCTCCTTCTTCTCCTTCGCCTCGAAGGTCACCTCGTCGCTCTCCGGCGGGAAGGGGGGCTTGACGTCGCGGCGCAAGGCCAGGGCGAAGATGCCACGGGTGCGGGCGCCGGCGTAGTTGAACTCCAGTGAGCTCAGCAGCGGCGCGTACTCGCGGTCGCTCAAGTAGTAGAGGTAGTTCCCCTCGGGATCCCAGGCCGGGACGACTTCGTTGAACAGCTCGTCGGTCACCCGATGCAGCCGGTTGTCGGCCGCGCTCCAGATGTGGATCGAGCGCATGCCGCTGGGGTCGCTCATCGAGAAAGCCAGGTAGCCGCTGTCGGGCGACCAGGAGTAATCGAGAAGCTGCCCGCGCGGCTCGTCGGCCACCGCGAGGACGGACTTGTCCTCGAGCTTGAGCGCGTACAGCTTGCCGTCCTTGTCGCTGAAGGCGAGGCGCTTCGAGTCCGGAGACCAGACCGGGCGGTAGCGGCGCGCCTTGCCGCCCTGCGTCAACTGCTGAGGCGTGCCGCTGCCATCCTTCGCCACCAAGTACAGTTCCTCCTCGCCGGAGCGATCCGAAATGAAGGCGATGTGCCGCCCGTCCGGCGACCAGGCCGGCTCGCGGTCATGCGCGCCGGAGGAACGGGTCAGGTTCCGGGGCACGCCCTTTTCGATGGGAGCGCTGAAGACGTCTCCGCGCGCCACAAACAGGGCCCGCTCCCCCTTGGGGCTGAGGTCGAAGTCCTCGACTTGGCTGCCCACGGCCATTTGCGCGGGGCGTGAGGCCAGGCCGTCGTCGGGCACGCGGATGGGAATGTGCCGGGACTTGGCGCCGGCCTTGGCTTCGATGACGTGCAGCTCGCCGTCCAACTCGTAGACGATCTGCCGCTGCTCGCCCTTGCTGGGCCAGCGCACGTCCCACTGGGTGTAGTTGGTGAGCGGGGTGACCCTCTTGGAGCCGGGATCGAACTCGTAGAGGTTGAGCGTGCCGGTGCGGTCGGAAGCGAAGTAGATCTTGTCGCCGATCCACATGGGGTCGCGCTCGGTGCGGGGGGAGTGCGCCACGGGCTCCAGGCGGTAGGTCTTCAGGTCGAAGATGTAGAGGTCCTGGGCCCAGCCGCCCTGGTAGCGCTTCCAGGTGCGGAAGTCGCGGGTGAGCGGCGAGTAGACGACTTTTTGAACTTCGGGCGAGAGGTCGCCGCCTCCGGAGACGGGCATGGGGAGCGGCTCGGGCAACCCGCCGCGGGCGTTGACCAGGTACAGGCGCGTCCCCGTGGTCGCCCAGCCGTCGCGCATCGAGCGGAACAGGATGGACTGCCCATCCGGCGTCCACCCGTAGACCTGGTTGTCGTAGCCCCAGCGGGGGGCCAGCGGTCCGCGCGCCGGGTACCAGGTGAGTTGCCTGGGCACGCCACCGGTCGAGGGGATCACGTACACCTGCTCGTCGCCGTCGTACTGGCCGGTGAAGGCGATCCACCGGCCGTCGGGCGAGAACTTGGCGAACAACTCGAGGCCGGGATGGGCGGTGAGCCGCGTGGCCTCGCCCCCGGCGGTCCGAGCGGTCCACAGGTCGCCGGCGTAGGTGAACACCACCTTGTCGCCGTGGATGTCCGGGAAACGCAGCAGCCTGGTCTGGGCCGAGAGAGGAACCGGGAAGCACAGCGCAACCAGCAGGGCAGCCGCCGCGAGGGGCGTGGGCAGGTGAGACCTCTTCATAGGAATACTCATGATACTATGCGGTTTTCGACGCAACCGGCCCGAGAAGGGAGCAACAGATGCGCCGAGCTGTTTTGCTGACCATCGCGTTGTGCGCCGCGCCCGCGCTGGCGCGCGGCCAGGCC
>CAZIRH010000043.1:0-18167 GCA_964541065.1 uncultured Solibacteraceae bacterium | reverse complement strand
TCGATTCTCGCGGAAGTTGCTGGACCGTTGTCACCCGAGAACCCGTAGTTGCCGGTGCCGGCCAGAGTGGAGATGGCCAAAGGCGGCGGTTGCCCCGGCGCCAGCCCGCAAAGCGCCACGGCAACTGCGAGCACGGATACCCACTTCAACCCCAAACCCGATGGCATGAGTCCTCCTGGCCCGGTCGGGCACTGGCTGATTGTATCGCCTCCCCATGATGCGGTCAACCTGCCGTGCGCTCGTGAGGCTCTGGCGGGGGCGGTGCGTGTTTTCACGCATGCACCAAGCCTGGACCGCCGGCAGCCAGACCTCGGGTGTTATTTCACCCACAGGGCATCACCTGGTCCAGGCTAAGGCCTTATTCTTCAGTGCCTTCAGTTTGGCAACCGGTATGCACTACCCAGATTTCAGTCGAGCATTGCTGAGAACTGCTTAGCGGGGATTAGACTCAGCACCTGAGGACTCGCCATGGAGCTGACCGCCAATACTGCGTGTGGGCCTGCCGTCATCGAGGTTCCGGCCCTGGCGCGACTGATTGCCTGCCTCCAGCGCCGGGGGTACCAGGTCATCGGGCCGACGCTTGGCGAAGGCGCCATTGTCTACGATGTTGTCGAGAAGCTGGAAGACTTGCCCGCCGGTTGGACCGATGAGCAGGCCGCGGGCCGGTATCGCCTCGCGCGGCGTGACGATGGCGCCGTCTTCGGCCACGCCCCCGGTCCCCAGGGTTGGAAACCGTTCCTGCACCCGCCGCAAACGCGCCTGTGTCAGCTTGAGCGGGAGGGATCCTCCTATAAGGTCGTCGAGGGTCCCCCGCCGGCCGAGCGCCGGGCCTTCCTGGGCGTGCGGGCGTGCGATCTGGCGGCCATCCGCATCCAGGACCGGGTTTTGCTGGAAGACCGCTTTGTAGACGCGGTCTACCAGGAGCGGCGGCGGAACGTTTTCCTGGTGGCGGTCAATTGCACCCGGGCTTCCGCCACCTGCTTTTGCGCCTCGATGGGGGCCGGGCCGCGGGTCGAGGGGGCCTTCGACCTGGCGCTGACCGAGTTCTTTGGGCCCGACGGTCACGCTTTCCTGGTCGAGGTGGGCAGCGACCTCGGCGGCGAGCTGCTGGCCGAAGTCGAGCACCGCGAGGCGCAGCCGGAGGAAGTCGCTCGGGCCCGGGCGGCCGTCGAGGAGGCGGCCCGCCAGATCAGCCGCGGCCTGGACACCACCGACCTGCGACGGCTGCTACTCGGCAACCTCGAGCATGCCGAGTGGGAGCAGGTCGCCGCGCGGTGCCTGAGCTGTGCCAATTGCACTCTGGTCTGCCCGACCTGCTTCTGCACCACCCTCGAGGACTGGACCGACGTGGCGGGCGCTCGTGCCGAGCGGCGCCGCATGTGGGACTCCTGCTTCACGGAGAGCTTCTCTTACATCCACGGCGGCAGCGTGCGGCTGTCGATCAAGTCGCGCTACCGGCAGTGGCTCACCCACAAGCTGGCCACCTGGGTGGATCAGTTCGGAGCCTTCGGTTGCGTGGGCTGCGGGCGCTGCATCACCTGGTGCCCGGCCGGGATCGACATCACTGAGGAGGTCGCCGCCATCCGCGGCGCATGAGGGAGGTGGGAGAATAGCTGAGCCATGGACACCAAAGCTCTGTACGACATTCTGCGGCAGCACCCCTTCCTGGAAGGGTTCAAGCCCCCGCACATCCAGAAGATGGCGGAGATGGCGCACGAGGTGGAGTTCGCGCGGGACCAGGTCATCTTCCGCGAAGGCGACGAGTGCGGGCTGTTCTACCTGATTCTGGAGGGCAAGGTGGCCCTGGAGGCGTCGGCTCCGGGCCGCATCATGCGCATCTCGACGCTCGGCGCCGGCGATGAGCTGGGCTGGTCGTCGTTGCTGATGGAGGATGGTAAGCAGTTCCAGGCCCGCACCCTCGAAACTGTGCGGGCGCTGGCCTTCGACGCCGCCCGGCTGCGCCAGACCTGCGAGCAGGACCACGGCTTCGGGTACCTGCTGATGCGCCAGCTTCTGCGGGTGGTGTCGCAGCGGCTCCTGGCCACCCGGGTCCAGTTGCTGGATCTGTATGCGCCGCGCGGGGTCAAGCTGATATGAGCCTGACGGAGTGCCCGTTGACGCCCGTTCCGGCGCGCGTGGCGCAGGTGAACAAGGAGACCCACGACACCTTCACGCTGGAGCTGGAGCCGGCCGACGGCCAGCCCCTGGGCGGCTTCGGCCCGGGCCAGTTCAGCATGCTGTACCTGTACGGCGTGGGCGAGCTGCCCATCTCGATCAGCGGGGACCCGCACGAGCCGGGGCGGCTGGTCTACACGGTGCGCTCGGTGGGACGCGCCACCAGCGTGCTGGTGAGCCGGCGGCCTGGCGACGCGGTGGGCGTGCGCGGGCCCTTCGGGCGGCCCTGGCCCCTGCAAGCGGCCCGCGGCAAGGACGTGCTGATTGTGGCGGGAGGCATCGGGCTGGCGCCCCTGAGGCCCGCCATCTACGACATCCTGCGGCGCCGGGAGGACTACGTCCGCTTGATGGTACTCTACGGCGCCCGCAGCCCCAAGGACCTGCTCTACCGCCGGCAACTGGCCCAGTGGTCCCGCCTGCCCGACACCCAGGTACTGGTCACGGTGGACTACGGCGGCACCAGTTGGCGAGGCCACGTGGGCGTGGTCACCACTTTGTTCCGCCAGTTGCGGCTGCATCCGGCGGAGACCGTGGCCCTGGTCTGCGGGCCGGAGATCATGATGCGCTTCGTGGTCCGCCAGCTCGAGGTCCGCGGCGTGCCGGACTCGGAGATCTACCTCTCGATGGAGCGCAACATGAAGTGCGCCGTGGGTTCCTGCGGGCACTGCCAGCTCGGGCCCTACTTCGTGTGCAAGGACGGCCCGGTCTTTTCCCACGCCGAGCTGCTCCCCTGGATGGACAGACATGAGCTCTGAGAGCAACTCCAGGCCCCGCCTCGGCGTGTTCAAATTCGCCTCCTGCGACGGCTGCCAGTTGAGCCTGCTGGACGCCGAGGACGAGCTGCTGGCCGTGGCCGGGGCGGTCGAGATCGCCTACTTCCCGGAGGCCTCGCGCAAGATGCTCAAGGGGCCGTACGACATCGGGCTGGTCGAGGGCTCGATCACCACGCACCATGACGCCGAGCGCATCCAGCAGGTGCGCCGGCAGTCCAAAGTGCTGATCACCATCGGCGTGTGCGCCACCGCCGGCGGCATCCAGGCCTTGCGGAACTGGCAGGACGTGGCCGAGTACGTGCGCGTGGTTTACGCCAACCCGGATTTCATCCGCACGCTGAAGCACTCCACGCCGGTGGCCGAGCACGTGGAAGTGGACTTCGAGCTGCGCGGCTGCCCCATCAACAAGCACCAGTTGGTCGAGCTGCTCGCGGCGTATCTGGCGGGCCGCAAGCCCAATATCCCCACTTACAGCGTGTGCCTGGAGTGCAAGCGGCGGAGCGCGGTGTGCGTGGCCGTGGCGCGCGGGGAGGCCTGCCTGGGCCCGGTCACCCAGGCGGGCTGCGGGGCCCTGTGCCCGGCTTATGGCCGCGGCTGCTATGGCTGCTTCGGGCCCATGGAAAGCGCCAACACCGCCGCGCTGGCCGACCAGCTCCGGCGCCTGGGCCGCAGCGACGAGGAGATCGCCCGCGCCTTCCGCAGTTTCAGCGCCTGGGCCTGGCAGTTCCGCCAGGCCAGCGAGCGGGCGGAGCGCGCATGACAAGGGAGATGCCATGAAGAAGCTCAAGCACGTGGAGGGCGATTCCGCCCACGACATCATCCGTCCCAGAGAACATCCTCTGGATCCCTTCTTTGAACCGGAGACGGTAGCGGTCATCGGGGCCACGGAGAACCCCGGCACGGTCGGGCGGACGGTGCTGTGGAACCTGATGTCCACCCCATTCGGCGGCACGGTGTTCCCGGTGAACCCCAAGCGCTCCGGGGTGCTGGGCATCAAGGCCTATCCGAACATCGGCGCGGTGCCCGAGAAAGCGGACTTGGCAGTGGTGGTCACGCCGGCTCCCACCATTCCGGGCATCATCCGCGAGTGCGTGGACGCCGGGGTGAAGGCCGCGGTGGTCATCTCCGCCGGCTTCAAGGAGGTCGGCCCGGAGGGGGCGGAGCTGGAACGCCGGGTGGTGGAGGAGGCGCAGCGCGGCAAGCTGCGCATCATCGGCCCCAACTGCCTGGGGGTGATGAGCCCGCTGAGCGGCCTGAACGCCACCTTCGCCCGCAGCATGGCGCTGCCGGGCAACGTGGGCTTCCTCAGCCAGAGCGGCGCGCTGTGCACCGCGGTGCTGGACTGGAGCATCCGCGAGCAGGTGGGCTTCAGCGCGTTCATTTCCATCGGCTCGATGTCCGACGTGGGCTGGGGCGACCTGATCGACTACCTGGGCCAGGACGCGCGCACCCGCAGCATCCTGATCTACATGGAGAGCATCGGCGACGCCCGCGCGTTCCTGAGTGCGGCGCGCGAGGTGGCGCTGTCGAAGCCCATCATCGTGATCAAGCCGGGGCGCACCGAGGCCGCGGCCAAAGCCGCCGCCTCGCACACCGGCTCGCTCACCGGCAGCGACGAGGTGCTGGAGGCCGCCTTCCGCCGCTGCGGCGTGCTGCGGGTCAACAACATTTCCCACCTTTTCTACATGGCCGAGGTGCTGGCCAAGCAGCCGCGTCCGGCCGGCCCGCGCATGACCATTGTGGCCAACGCCGGCGGCCCGGCCGTGCTGGCCACCGATGCTCTGGTCACCAACGGCGCCGAGGTGGCCGAACTGTCGGCTGAGACCATGGAGGCGCTCAACCAGATCCTCCCCCCGGTCTGGAGCCACAACAACCCGGTGGACATCATCGGTGACGCGGGGCCGGACCGTTACGCCAAGGCTCTGGAAATCGTGGCCAAGGACCCCCACAGCGACGGCATGCTGGTGATCCTCACGCCGCAGGCCATGACCGATCCCACCAGGACCGCCGAGACGCTGCGGCCCTACGCGCACATCGAGGGCAAGCCCGTGCTGGCGAGCTGGATGGGTGGAACCGAAGTGGCCGCGGGCGAGGAGATCCTGAACCGCGCCGGCATCCCCACCTTCCCTTATCCGGACACCGCCGTGCGCGCCTTCGTCTACATGTGGCGCTACTCCTACAACCTGCGCGGCCTCTATGAGACGCCCATAGTGCCCACCGGCGAGCAGCACGAAGCCGATCGCGCCCGCGCCGAGAGCATCATCCAGACGGCGCGCCGCGCCGGCCGCACTATCCTCACCGAGTACGAATCCAAGCAACTGCTGACCACCTATGGCATCCCCGTGGCCGAGACCTACGTGGCCCGCAACGAAGAGGAAGCTGTCGATCTGGCGCGCATCATCGGCTACCCGGTGGTGCTGAAGCTGTTCTCGGAGACCATCACCCACAAGACCGATGTGGGCGGCGTCCAGTTGAACCTGCGGGACATCGACGCCGTGCGGACGGCCTACCGGGCCATCGAGACTGCGGTGAGCCAGAAAGCCGGCCCGCAGCACTTCCAGGGCGTCACCGTGCAGCCCATGATCGGGCACTTCGGATATGAGCTGATCCTGGGTTCGAGCATCGATCCGCAGTTCGGCCCGGTGCTGCTGTTCGGCATGGGCGGCCAACTGGTCGAGGTGTTCAAGGACCGGGCCCTGGCCCTGCCCCCGCTCAGTTCCACCCTGGCCCGCCGCATGATGGAGCAGACCAAGATCTACACGGCGCTCAAGGGCGTGCGGGGCCGCAAGCCGGTGGACCTGGCCGAGCTCGAGCAGCTCATGGTGCGCTTCAGCCAGCTCGTGGTCGAGCAGCGCTGGATCAAGGAGATCGACATCAACCCGCTGCTGGCTTCCGCGGAGCGGCTGATCGCGCTGGACGCGCGCGTGGTGGTGCACCCGCCCGAGGTGGCCGCCGAGCAGTTGCCCAAGCTCTCCATCCGCCCCTACCCCACGCAGTACGTCTTGCCGTGGACCCTCAAGGACGGCACCAACGTGCTCATCCGGCCCATCCGGCCCGAGGACGAGCCGATGCTGGTGCGCTTCCACGAAAGCCTCTCCGAACGTACCGTCTACATGCGCTACCTGCACGTCATCAAGCTCAGCCAGCGGGTGGCCCACGAGCGCCTCACGCGCATCTGCTTCATCGACTACGACCGCGAGATGGCCCTGGTGGTCGAGCGCAAGGACGCCGACAACGGCGAGCCCCAGATCATCGCCGTCGGCCGCCTGCGGAAGATCCACGCCACCCGCGACGCCGAATTCGCCATCCTGATCACCGACGAGTACCAGGACCGCGGCCTGGGCAGCGAGCTGCTGCGCCGGTTGATCGAGGTCGGCCGCGACGAGCGCCTGCACCGCATCACGGGCGACATCCTGCCCGACAACCTGCCCATGCAGCGGCTCTGCGAGAACATGGGCTTCCAGCTCAGCCGCTCGGTCGAGGACCCGGTGGTCAAAGCCGAGCTGATCCTGGAGGGGTAGGAGGAAGCGCGTGAGCGACGAGGCGGCCAAGAAGAGCGGCAGGACCATCAAGGTGGACTACCTGGCCCGCGTGGAGGGCGAGGGCGCGTTGCGCATCCGCCTGCGCGGCGACCGCGTCGAGGACGTCAAGCTGGAGATCTTCGAGCCGCCCCGCCTGTTTGAAGGCTTCCTGCGCGGCCGGCACTTCGATGAGGTGGCCGACATCACGGCGCGCATCTGCGGCATCTGCCCCATCGCGTACCAGATGAGCGCCGTGCATGCCCTCGAACGCGCCCTGGGCGTCAGCATCGACCCCGCCGTGCGCCTGCTGCGCCGCCTCTTCTACTGCGGCGAGTGGATCGAGAGCCACGCCCTGCACGTCTTCCTCCTCCACGCGCCCGATTTCCTGGGTTACCAGGATGCTCTGGAGATGGCCCGCGATCACCGCGCGCTGGTCGAGCAGGCCCTGCGCATCAAGAAGACCGGGAACCGCCTGGTCGCCCTGCTGGGCGGCCGCGAGATCCATCCCGTCTCGGCCGCGGTGGGCGGATTCTATCGCGTGCCGGCGAAACGGGAGCTGGCTGCGCTGGTCGAAGACCTGAAGTGGGCGCTGGATGCCTCGCTCACGGCGACTCGCCTGGTGGCCGGCTTCTCCTTCCCGGACTTCGAGCAGGACTACGAGTTCGTGGCTCTGCGCCACCCGGACGAGTACCCCTTCAACGAGGGCCGCCTGGTCTCGAACCGTGGCCTGGACCTCGCGCCGGAGGAGTTCGAGGACCACTTCATCGAGCGGCACGTCAAGCATTCGAACGCTCTGCAAGCGCAGCTCCGCCGCGGCGGCTCCTACCTGGTCGGTCCCCTGGCCCGCTTCAACCTCAACTTCGACAAGCTGCCGGAAGTGGCCCGCCAGGCCGCCCGCGACTGCGGCCTGGAGGTTCCCTGCCGCAACCCCTTCAAGAGCATAGTGGTGCGGATGATCGAGGTGGTTTTTGCTTTTCACGAGGCGCTGCGCCTGATCGAGGCCTACGAGCCGCCCGCGGCCCCCAAGGCGGACGTGGCCCCGCGCGCTGGCGCCGGCGCGGCCGTCACCGAGGCGCCCCGCGGCATTCTCTATCACCGCTACGAAATCGACGCGCGCGGCCTGATCAGCGCCGCCAAGATCATTCCCCCGACCTCCCAGAACCAGAAGCGCATCGAGGAAGACCTGTGGCGGCTGGTGCCCCAGCTCCTGGACCGCCCGCACGAAGAAATCACCTGGCGGTGCGAGCAGGCCATCCGCAACTACGACCCCTGCATCTCCTGCGCCACGCACTTCTTGAGGCTTCACCTCGACCGTGGGGCGGCCTCTCAGGCCGCGCCGGGCTCTTAGCCCGGCAGCCAACCATGATCATCGGCCTCGGCACCGAGACGCGCGGGGACGACGCCGCGGGCCTCCTGGTGGCCCGGCGGCTTCAGGAGTTGGGAGTCGCGGCACTGGAGTACAGCGGCGAGCTGCTGGGGCTGATGGACCTCTGGGAGGGGGCGGAGCGCGTGATCTTGATTGACGCCCTGCGCAGCGGCCGGCCGCCAGGCACGATCATGGTCCTGGACGCGCGCCAGGCCCCCTTCACGGGCGACGCGATGCCCATCTCCACCCACGGGCTCGGTCTCTACGAGACGCTGTCGCTCGCGGAGGAACTCGGCCGGCTGCCCCCGCACGTGGTAATCTACGGCATCGAGGCCCACCACCTCGAAGCCGCGGGCGAGGTCTCCGCCGAGGTGCTCGCGGCGGTCGAGGAGGTGGCCGAGCGCATCGCGCGGGAGGTCGCTGAATGCACGAATCCGGCCTGATCGGGGACCTCATCGGCAAGATCGAAGCCCTGGCCCGGGAGAACTCCGCACGCCGGGTCATCGCTGTCGAGGTCTCCATCGGGCCGCTGGCGGCCATCGAAGCGGACCATCTGCGCGAGCACTTCTTGATCGCGACCACGGGCACGCTGGCCGCAGGAGCCGAGTTGCGCTTCCGCGAGGCGGCCGATCCAACAGCCCGCGACCCGCTGGGGGTTTTTCTGGAATCCGTGGAACTCGAAACAGGAGAGTAGCGTCTTCTTTGGGAAGGAGCAGAACATGAAGAATATTCGTGCAGTCTGGCGGTTGGCTATGTTGACGGCGCTGGCGGTGTCGATGTCGCTGGCGCAGGCCCCCAATCCCGCCGGCCATTGGGAGGGGAACGTCCAGTCCCCCGACGGCGAGGTTGCCATCATGCTGGACCTCGACAAGAACGACAAAGGCGAGTGGATCGGCGATCTGGACGCGCCGTCGCGCAACCTCAGCAACCTGCCGCTGGCCAATATCTCGGTGAAGGGGAATGCGGTGGCCTTCGAGCTGTCCGGCTTCCCGGCCAAGTTCGACGGCAAGCTCTCCGAGGATGGCGCAACCATCTCCGGGACCATGCTGTTCCGCCAGGAGACGAGCATGACCTTCACTCTGAAAAGGACCGGGCCGGCCAAGGTCACCCTGCCGCCCAAGAGCAGCCCGCTGACGAAGGAATTTGAGGGCCGCTGGGAGGGCGTGCTCGAGGCCGGCGGGCAATCGTTCCGGCTCGTGCTGAAGTTGGACAAGGCCGCCGACGGCACGGCCACCGGCGCCATCGACAGCGTGGACCAGGGCGCCTCTGACCTGCGCCTGGCCGGCATCGTCATCGACGGTCCGTCTGTGCGCTTCGCCTGTCCCATCGTCGGCGGCGCCTACGAGGGCAAGCAGAACCAGGAAGCCACCGAGATCGCCGGCCAGTGGAGCCAGGGCGGCAACACTCTGCCGCTCGTCTTCAAACGCGCGGCCAAGCCCGGGGAAGCGAAGAAGTAGCCGGGCCGGCTGCACCACAGAAAGGCCTGCCATGTTCCGAAAGGGCTGCACTCGCCGCGCCATGCTCCGGGCCATGGCCGGTGGTTCGCTCGTCGCCTGCGCGGAAAGCGCACATAGCCCGGTTGCCGCCGCGGCTGAGCAGGGCTGGGCTGCTCTGCCGGCTATTCTGAGGCGCCTCCGGCCCCCGTCGTTCCCACCGCGCGATTTCGACGTGACCCGCTACGGCGCGGCGCGCGACGGCGTCACCGATTCCTCCGAAGCGTTTCGCCGGGCCATCGCTGCATGCCGCGCCGCGGGCGGCGGGCGGGTGGTCGTGCCTGCTGGCGACTACCTGACCGGCCCCATCCATCTCCGCAGCAACGTCAACCTGCACGTGGCCTCCGGCGCGACCCTCCGCTTCAGCCCGGACCCCCGTCAGTATCTGCCCGTGGTCTTCAGTCGCTGGGAGGGGGTCGAGTGCATGAACTACTCGCCCCTCATCTACGCCTACCAGCAGGTGAACGTCGCCGTCACTGGGAGCGGGACACTGGACGGTCAGGCCGGGCCCGCTCACTGGTGGCCTTGGAAAGGGCGCACCGAGTACGGGTGGAAAAAGGGCGACCCCGACCAACTGAAGGCCCGCGCCGCGCTGCTGGACATGGCCGAGCGGGACGTGCCCGTCCCCCAGCGCGTGTTCGGCGAAGGGCACTACCTCAGGCCGCAGTTCATCCAGTTCTACGAGTGCCGCAACGTGCTCATCGACGGCGTGACCGTCCGGAATTCCCCCATGTGGGAGATCCATCCCGTGCTCAGCGAGAACGTGACGGTGCGCGGCGTCCGGGTCGTCAGCCACGGCCCGAACAACGACGGCTGCAATCCCGAGTCCTGCACCGACGTGTGGATCAAGGACTGCCACTTCGACACCGGTGACGACTGCATCGCGCTGAAGTCCGGGCGCAACCGCGACGGCCGGCGCCTGGCCCGGCCCTGCCAGAACATCGTCATTCAGGGTTGCGTGATGCGGGACGGCCACGGCGGGGTGGTGATCGGCAGCGAGATCTCCGGCGGCGCCCGCCACGTGTTCGCCGAGGACTGCCGCATGGACAGCCCCAACCTGGACCGCGTGCTGCGCATCAAGACCAACTCGGTGCGCGGCGGGGTGATCGAGCACGTGTACCTGCGGAATATCGAGGTCGGCCAGGTGGCCGACGCCGCCGTCCTGGCCGATTTCTTCTATGAGGAAGGCGACACCGGGCGCGACGACCCGGTGGTGGCCCACATCGACGTGCGCAACCTGACGTGCCGGAAGAGCAAGTATGCTCTCTACCTGCGGGGCTACCCGCGCGCCCCCGTGCGGGACATCACCCTCGAGCAGTGCTCCTTCGAGCAGGTCGAGCGGCCCGATGTGATCGAGAACGTGAAGAACCTGACGCTCACCGGCGTCACCATCAACGGCAAGCTGGTCAACCGGCGGATCAGCACTTGATGGCCGCGCCTGGCTACTTCCGCTTGACCACGAACGTGCCGCCGGGCTGGTAGAAGACGGCCTCGGTCACGGCGCCCGAGGCGTCCTTCTTGAACTCGACGCTGTAACCCGTTAAGCCGCGCAAGCTGAACAGTTGCCCGCGCACCGGCACCAGCTCGCGGACGGCCTGCCCCGGAGTCTCCAGGTAGAGCTTGCCGTCCTCGCGCAGCGCGATCGTGATCGGCGGCCCGGTCAACTGGTACTGCCCGGCGACGCTCTCCAGCACCTTTCGATCCAGCTTCGGCGGCAGGCGCTTGAAGACGATCTCCTTCACGCTGGGCTCGAGCGGGATCGCGGCGCTGTCAATCTCCCCCTGGAGGTTGGTGGCGAAGTTCACCATGGAGCCCCGCAGAGCGTTCAGCGGGTCCTCGGGGGCCTGGAACACGTCATAGTGGAAGTGTTTCAGAGGCGTGGTGATGCGGTTGTAAGTGAGCTTGAGGCCATCACCCTCGGTCTCGACGCGGGCCACGCCGTAGCCGGGATGCTCGTAGTCGCCCGCGTACTCGGCCAGCGCGTGCGACGGCCGCGTGCCCTCCCGGCGAACGGTGTAGCCTTTCTTCTTGGCTTCATCCTGGGCGGCCTCGCCCTTCTTCTGGTCGTCCAGGAAGCGCTGGTTCCACGCCACCGGCTCCAGCCCCAGCAGCCGGTCGAAGACGTGGTAGGCGACGATCTGGGTCAGCGCCGTGCCGCCCCGGTTGAGCAGGATCACCGCTCCGATGTTCTTCTGCGGCAGGAAGGCCACCAGCGCGTTGAAGCCGTCGATAGCCCCGCCGTGCTGCACCATCTTGAAGCCGCGGTAGGTCGATATGCTCCAGCCCATCCCGTAGGCCGAGTGCCCCAGTTCCGGCCAGCGCAGGAAGGCGTCCCCGGTGACCATCTGCGGCGTGTGCATCTGAAGCAGGTTGCTCTCCGAGACGATCTGCCGGGCGCCGGACTTGCCGCGGCCGAGGTGCAGCAGCAGGTACCGGCTCATGTCGTCCAGGCAGGAGTTGATCGAGCCCGCCGGCCCGATCTCGTCGATGCCGCGGTAGGGGATCTCCTTCAGCTCTTCCTTGACCTTCTGGTAGGGCAGAGCCGCGTTGGGATCCTTCTTCGAGTCCTCGACCGAGAAGTTGCTGTGCTGCATCCCCAGCGGCCCCATGATCCGCTGCCGCACCAAGCCTTCCCACCGCGCGCCCCCCAACTGCTCGGCTACGTACCCCGCGGTGACGAACATCAGGTTGTTGTACTGGTAGGTGGTGCGCAAGTCACGGCTGGCTTCCAGATGCCGCAGCCGCTCGACCATCTCCCTGCGGGTGAGGGTCGAGTTGTACCACACCAGGTCATGGCGGGGCAGTCCCGAGCGGTGCGTCACCAGGTCGCGCGGCGTGATCCGCTCGCTGGCCACCGGGTCCTGCAATTTGAACCACGGCAGGTAGTCGCGCACCGGCTTGTCCCAATCCAGCTTGCCCTCATCCACCAAGGTGCCCAGTGTCAGCACGGTGAATGATTTGGTGATCGACCCGATCGCGAACAGGGTCTGGGGTGTCACCGGCAGTTGCTTCTTGACATCCCGGAAGCCGTACCCCTTCCCGTGGATGACCTGGCCGTCCTGCACCACCGCCACCGCCGCCCCAGGCATCGTCCAGTCCTTCATGGCGGCGGTGATGAACGCGTCGATGTCTCCCAGGCCCGGCTTCTGGGCCGGCGGTTGGGCCAGGGCGGCTGCCACCACCACCATCAACAGCAGCAGTTTCCGCATGCTCTCTCCTTGAAGAATCCACTACGCGCCCGCCGGCGCGGTTGTTCCCAGCCTACTCCAGTAGATGTTACCTCAGTCAGGCTTGTGCCCCCTGGTGGACGAAGCGGCGTGACCGAGGCGCCGGGAAGCCACGTCAGGCGGCTCTGTTCCATTCCTGGACCGACTTCAAGAGCGGAAGCACCAGCCAGACTCTCCGGTACGGGACACGCGGAACCAGTGAACCTCGCTTTCCCCGTTCCAGTCGGACGAAACCGTAGCGCTGCATGGTCCTCAGGGTGCGCGAGAGGTTCGACTTCTGTCGGCCGGTCAGTTCCGCCAGCTCGGCCAGCGAAGCGGGAGCCGATTGCGCGATGACGCGGAGCAGGTCCCGATTGCGGTCCGAGAGCACCTTTGCGAAGCTCTCGGCGGATGTGAACCACACCTGCGGCTCGTCCGCTCGGGGTCTGTATTCGCCTCTGGCGATCGCCAGGGTACGAGCCTTCATCTCGTCGTAGGTGGCAATCCCCACTCGCAGCGTTTTCATTTCAGAGCACTCCCTTCTCTTTCAGGAGCCTGTCCACCTCGGTCCAAAAGTCAGCGATCAAGGAGACGGCGTCCTTGAACTGGTAGGGCCGCACCGTGTCCAGCCGGTGCCTATGGTCGTGCGGGCCCTGGGCGGCTCCCGCAGGACCGCGCGACTTCCTGACGGCATGAGCGTTGTCGAATCCCAACAGCCTTCGGTCGTCTGGACCGTACAGGCTCAAGGAGTAGTCGAGACCATGCGGCCGCGTCGGCGACGGAACGACCCGATGGACCACAAATCGCACCCAGTATTCGCCCTTGGCGTCCACCACGAACACCTGGCCATCGAGGTCCAGAAGCGCCTCGCGGCTCCTGTCTCGGCGGTGCGCCGTCATACCCACTCCAGGTTATCACACACTGATAACTGGCGCTACCACTCCCGGCGTCCGGCCTGCGGCCCGATTCACTCTCCCAGGTACTTCCTCAGCCAGGCCGCCACCTCCTGGTAGAAAAAGCGGCTGTCCTCGCCGCGCATGATCCAGTGGTTGGCTTCTTCGAAGACGATCAAGCGGCTGGGCACCCGCATCCGCTGCAACGCGCTCCAGTTCTCCAGCGCCTGGTTAAGCGGCACACGGTAGTCACGCTCGCCCACGGTCACCAGGATGGGCGTGCGGAAGTTCTGGGCATACCGGATGGGATTCTGTTCGCGCCACACCGGGCCCTGCTCCCAGGGGGGCCCGCCGGCGCTCAGTTCGCGATGGTAGATGGTGTCGGAAGTGCCCCACTGGGATTCCAGATTGATCAGCCCGGCGTGGCTGATCAGGCAGCGGTAGCGCGTGGTGGTGGCTTCCAGCCAGTTGGCCAGGTGGCCGCCGTAGCTGGCGCCGCCGGCCGCCTGGCGCGCCCCATCAATGAACGGGAACCGGCGGATGGCCTCGTCGGCGGCCTCGTTGATCTCCTCGGCCGGCCCCTTGAGCGGGTCGCCCTGGATGTCCTGGGCGAATCTCTCTCCGAAGCCGGTCGAGCCGGTGTAGTTGGTGAGCAGCACCACGTAGCCGGGCGCGGCCAGCAAGTGGTAGTTCCAGCGCAGCACAAACTGATCGCGCCACATGTTGTGCGGCCCGCCATGCAGCAGCACGAACAGCGGGTACTTCGTAGTCTCGTCGAAGCCCGGCGGCAGGGCGATCATGTTGTGGATCCGCTTGCCCCGCTGGCTGGTGAACCAGAAGTGGCGCAGGGGCTGCCAGTCGATCTCCTGGGCCCGCCCGCGGTTGAACTCCGTCAGGAAGGCGTGCTGGCCGGTGATCGGGTCGATGCGGACGATCTCCGGCGGGCTGACGGCGCTCTCCCAGTTGGCTACCGGCAGCGCCGTGGGAGCCTTCTCGGCCACCGCCAGGTTGGTGCAGGCCCCTGCCGTCATGTCCATGACCGGGCGCACCGGGCCGCCGGAGGCCGGCATCGAGAAGAGCTTCTCGTGGCCCGCCTCCTCGGCGGTCAGGAAGACAGCTTTCGCGTCCGGGCTGAAGGCAAAGCCGGTTGGTGAGCGGTCCCAGGCTTCCGTGAGCACCTTGGGCGGCCCCGGGTTGGGCCAGTCCAGCATGGCCAGCCGATCCAGGTTGTAGATCTTGCCGGTGCGCGGCTCGAAGAGGCAGTAGAGGGCCTTGCCGTCGGGCCGGAACGTGGGCCGCGAGTGGCTACCCCGGCCGCTGGTGAGTTGCCGGGGCTCGCCGCCCGCGACTGGTACGTGGAACAGGTGCGTGTCCACGGCATCGTAGGCTGCGGCGTCCCGGTTGACCGTGGCGACGAAGACCACCGACTGCCCGTCGGGCGCCCAGACGGGGTTCAGGCTGTCCGGCCCGCCCATGGCGCTGGGGAGACCGCCGAAGCCGGGCTGGGAAGCCAGCTTGGTGCCGGCCAGCAGGTCGCGTGCCGCGGCGCCGGGCTCCAGCGTCTGCACGAACAGGTGCGTCTGGGTGGGGTCGAGCCAGCGGTCCCAGTGGCGGATGGGAAAGCTCGTGTAGACCCGCGCGCGATATTTGCGCGCTTTGCGCTCCGCTGCTCCGGGGTCTACGGCGCTGGTGAACAGCAGTGCTCCTCCATCCGGCCTCCAGCGGGGCGAGGACGTGCCGGTTGACTGAGAAGTCACCCGCTGCGCTTCACCGCCCGCTACGACATCCAGCACGTAGATCTGCGCGGCTTCGTCCCCCTCACGCCGCGCCGAAAACGCCAGGCGCCGGCTGTCCGGACTCCAGGCCGCGCCGCTTTCGGCGCCCTTGGTGAACGTCAGGCGGCGCGGCTGGGCGCTCCCGTCGGAGGGCACCATCCACAGGTCCGAGCCCTGGTCCTTCTCATCGTAGGCTGGCTCGGTCACCGAGAAAACGACCCACTTGCCGTCCGGGCTGACGGTGGGCGCACCGACCCGCTTCATCAACCACATGGCTTCGTGGGTGATGGTGCTTTTGGCCGCGGCCGCGGCACAGAACGCGCACACGATCGCACAGACACGGATAACGCGCATACCTGGGAGTTTAGCACCGAAGTTCACCGCGCAGATTCTGAATCTTGTGCCCAAAGACAGGATGTCCTATAGTCAGTGAGTGTCACGCGAAAAGGAGGCGGTATGTGGAACAGACGTAGTTTCCTTCGAGGTTCTGCGGCGGGCGCCGGCGTGCTGGCTGGCGCGGGTGGCAACGGTCTGGAACGGGTTCTGGCGGCGGGACGCGCCACGGCCGAGCTGAGTCCCGAACAGGTCGCGACCAGCGAGGACTTCTGGTTCGAAGTCCAGCAGGCCTTCACCGAAGACCGCAACATCATCAACCTGAACAACGGCACCATCCAGAACGGTCTTCGCATCGTCCAGGAGGCCGTGCGCCGGCACAACGAGTTTTCGGGCAACGCCGGGTGGCACGCGATGGCCATCCTGGGGAAAGAAATCGAGAGCTGCCGGCGGCGGCTGGCGTTCCACCTGGGCTGCGATCCCGAAGAGCTGGTCATCTGCCGCGGCGGAACGGAGGCCGGCCAGATCCCGATCATGGGCCTGGACTTGAAGCGCGGTGACGAGGTGGTCATCACCAACCAGGACTACCCGCGGCTGCTCAGCGCGTGGAGGCAGCGCGAGAAGCGGGACGGCGTCGTGCTCAAGATCGTCCCGCTGCCCGCCCCGCCCGTGCCGCTCGACCAGTTCTACCGGCTGGTGGAGCAGCAGGTGACGCCGCGGACGAAGCTGATCCATGTCTGTCACATGACGCACTGGACGGGGCAGATGGCGCCCATCCGCCGGATCACGGACCTGGCGCACGCGAGAGGCATCGAAGTGCTCGTGGACGGCGCACATGGCTTCATGCACGTGCCTTTCAAGCTCGCGGATTTCGGGTGCGACTACTACACGGCGAGCTTGCACAAGTGGCTGTTGGCGCCGCCCGGCAACGGCTTCGTGCGCATCCCGAAGGACCGCATCTCCAAGGTTTGGCCGCTGACGCCGCCGTGGACGGATGACCCGAACAACATCCGCCGCTTCGAAGACGTGGGGACGCGCACCCCAGCGAACCGCATCGCCATCGCCGAGGCGATCACGTTCAACGAGGGCATCGGCCTCGAGCGGAAATCGGCGCGCATCCGGTACCTGAAAGAGCGCTGGGCCAACCGGCTGCGCACGCTCCCGCGCGTGCGGTTCTACTCGAGCCTGGAACCGGCCGAGTCCTGCGGCGTCGCCACCTTCGGCGTCGAGGGAATGAACATGGCGAAGCTCGCCGACCATCTGCTCGACAAGTGGGGCATCGTCGTGTCGCCGATGAGGCACCCTGCGGGCCTCCTCGACGGGATTCGGATCGTGGTGAACGTGTCATTGTCAGCGAGAGAAATCGACTACTTCGCGGACGTCATGGAGGACATCATCAAGAAGGGAGCACTGGCGTAGGCAGCGCCTCTGGGGCAGGCACCCAGGGGGTAGCCGGCCTGCCACACCCCAGGCGAAAACCGGAAGTGGGAACTGGGGGAGAGCAAGGACTCGCCGCGGTGGACCTTCCTACTTGTTCACCGGCAGCTTGCGCATCATCAGGTCCTTGTACTGCACCACGCTGCCGGGATTGTGCTGCTGCAACGCCAGGTAGCCCTTCTGGTAGGTGTTCTTCTCGTCCACATAGTCCACCACCACCTTGTCGTTGATCTTGATGACGATGTGGTTGCCGTCGGCGATGATGTGCTGCGTCCACCAGGTGTCGTCCGGCACGAGCTGCTCTTTCACGTCGGACATGGCGTAGAGGCTCCCGGTGCGGCGCCAGTCCCCGCTGGTGTTGTTTACCTGGGCTTCGTAGCCCTTGGGCCAGCCGGGGCCGAACGCCGTCCGGAAGTACATCCCGGAGTTGCCGCCATGATTGAGTTTGACCTGGGCCTTGAACTCGCAGTTCTCGCACTCCTGGAGCATGTAAAAGAGGTGGCTACGGGTGCCGTCGCCGACGATGGCGCCCTCCTTGACCGACCAGGCGCCCTCGTTCTCGCCGGCCTTCCAGCCCTCGAGCGTCTTGCCGTCGAACATGCGTATCCAGCCGCCCGCACTCTCCTGGGCCGGCAGGAGCAGGCCGGCGGCCAGCAGCAGCGCCGTCACGCCCAACATCACTCGCAAGTTCATGCTCATCCTCCTGGTTCTGTAACCGCTTCCATCATAGCCCGAACAGCCGGTCGAAGAACTCGCGGGTGCGGGCCTGGATCTGGGCCAGCTCGACCTCCAGGGGCTGGTCGTGCAGGTGGTCGGGGGTCCAGCGGCGCACCAGCGCGCTGAGCGTCTCCAGTTGCGCCTCCGCGGTGGGCAGGCTGCCCTCGGCGTGGCCGGTCGAAACCCTCAGGCCGTGGTCGATGGCCCGGAAGAAGGTGGCGGCGTCGCGCAGGAAATCGGCGTCGGAGCGGTCCAGGTGGCCCATCTGCTCGATCACGTCGATGCGCGCCGGAGTGTTCAGCACCGGGTAGAAGATGCCGGCGCCTTTCAAGCGCAGGTACATCAGGGCGAAGTCGATATCGTAGTAGCCGCCGCGGCGGGCCTTGAGCGGGTCCCCCAGGCCCTGCTCTTTGTCCAGCCGCAGGCGCATCTGGGCGAGCTGCGCGCGCGACCGTCCGCTCTGCCCGTAGCGCCGCCA